>JABWAJ010000395.1 GCA_013361075.1 Saprospiraceae bacterium
ATACGTCCTGTCAGTAGGCGGCCTGCTTGGCGGCCTGCTGCTGTTTGCTTCCGGTGCCTTGCAACGCAAAGGCAGCTACAGCAACGGATTTGTTACGATCATCAACGATTTTCAGGATATGCCGCGCACCATGAAACAATTGGCGCCGGTGCAGTTTTTTTCCTGGTTTGCCCTGTTTTCGATGTGGATTTATACCACCAGTGCGGTCACTACGCAAATTTACGGTACTTCCGACACCACATCCGCGGCTTACAACGAAGGTGCCGACTGGGTGGGCGTTTGTTTCGCGGTTTACAATGGTGTAGCGGCTTTGGTCGCATTTTTAATCCCCTTGCTGGCCGCCCGCACCAGCCGCAAAATGGCCCACGCGATTTGCCTGCTTTTCGGTGCAATGGGGTTGATTTCGGTCTTTTTCATCAAAGATCCCAACCTGCTCATAGGCTCCATGGTCGGTATCGGCATTGCATGGGCCAGCATCCTGTCTATGCCCTACGCCATCCTGACCGGTTCGCTGCCGGCGGCCAAAATGGGCTACTACATGGGCGTGTTCAATTTTTTCATCGTTATTCCGCAGATTGTGGCGGCTTCTATCCTCGGCTTTTTGGTCTCCCGTTTTTTTGACGGGCATGCGGTGTACGCGCTGATTGTTGGGGGCGTGTCGTTTGTGCTGGCGGCGGTATTGACGGTGAGGGTGGAGGATGAATAGAGGTTGTACAAAGAAGCAAAAGGCAAGGGACAAATGGGCAATTTTATTCCATAAAGATTGCCGTGTTCTGACATACCCTAAACCGATTTTTTCCAGCCTTTTTGGTGCTGATTGTCTCATAGTTAAGGCAGGAGCAGCAATGAATTCCAAAAGAAGCGGCCATATCAGGTTGTTCCCGCACCCTTATTTCAAGGTCGCATGGGCAAAATCCCGCTTCAGTTCTTCAATAAATTGATTCTCAAGGTTATCAATGTCAATATTTACAGATGCAATAGTGGGCATCGGTCTGCTTTGCGTTGTGGAATGAAGATTGGTATTGGACAGAGATAGGGAAATGGGCTATTCGTGCATCCTTTTTGGTTTATTTCGTATTAGGATAGCAGGACTAATGTCGTCAACTTAGCGCCGTGAAAGACCCTGCGAGGGACAAATATGAATAGCCTCCGATGCAATCGGGGGAAAGTTGGGAATAAGGAGTAACGCACAAACCCATTTGGGGTTGGATATTGACAATGTTTTGCGGTTTAATAACATTCAACCCCTTTCGGGGTTAGGCGTTACCCCGTTTATGCACCCTACCCCCGATTCGGAGGCTATTCCCTTTCAACCACTTCGTGGTTATGATTCCTTAAGTTGACGACATTGGATAACAGGACATGAAGAGATGACGATCACTTGTCGCCTCCCACCAATAACCAATAACCAGTTCCCAATAACCAATCCTCAAATCAACTCCGCAACCCCCAGCTTCTCCAGCCACGCCTGTGGCGGCCCGTCCCAGGCATTGGGCAGGTTCCCCATGTACTGCAAATCCTCGATGCCCATTTTGCTGCTCCAGAACCCGAAAGCGGTGAAGTCGCGGAACAGGTTGAAAAACTCAACGCCGTGGCTCATTTCGGGTTTTGCCGTATCAGGATAGGCGATGTCGTCCAGGACATTGTTTTGCTGGGTTTCGGTGCAGGTTGCGAAATCCACGTTGAAACGCTTCATGCATTCGGCATTCAGCCACGCTAAACCACCGCGCATTTTGGTCTGTATTTCGTATTCTTCCGGAAAGTCGAGCATCATAAATTCGATGAAAGGCACACAACCGGCCTGTTCGGCATTGCCCGATTTTTCGTCGGCGGGGATGATGCGGTTGGCCAATACCCGCACGGTTTCGCGCTCGTAGTCAGTAAAGAATTTTTGCTGGAGGAGCAGCTTGTCTTCTTCCGACAGATTTTTAAACCCATCAGAATTGTCGTGCATGTTCTCGTGCCCTTCTTGTCCGGCTTCCGCCTTGTCATCCGTTTTGCAACCTGCAGGCAAACCCGCAGCGACACTGGCCAAAGTGATGTAAAATAAGGTATCTCGTCTGCTGATCTTTTTCATGATTGGGTATCAGATTTCCTTGTTTTTTAATTTTTCCGCCAAATACTCCGAAGCGCGCATGGACAGCGCCAGGATCGTCCAGGTCGGGTTTTTGTCGGGCATGGATACAAACGACGCGCCATCCACGACAAACAGGTTTTTCACGTCGTGCGACTGGCAATAGCTGTTCAGTACCGAACTGCGCGGATCGGCACCCATACGCGCCACGCCTACCTCGTGGATGATTTGCCCGGGTTTGGCGAGGCCGAAATTGGTAGACCGGTCAGGTACCGGACCAATGACTTTGCCGCCCATGGTATGGATGAGCTCGGAAAACGTATCCATCATGTGTTTGGCTTGCCGCACCTCGTGTTCGCTCCACGCGTAGCTGAACCGCAGCACCGGGATACCCCACTTATCTACCACTGTCGGGTCAATTTCGCACTTGTTGTGTTTGAATGCAATGGCTTCGCCCCGACCGGAAAATCCGACCACGGAGCCGTAGAGCCGTCGGTAGTCTTCTTTGAGCTGGCGTCCGTATCCGCCGCCGCCTTTTTCGCGCACTACGCCGTCGATGTCGCCGAGCCACGCGTTGATTTTGTGAATTTCTCCGCCAAATCCATAGCTTGGCATGCCGCGTCCGCCCCAGACTTCGATGTGGTAGCCCCTTGGGAAGTTGAGTTTCGCTTTGTTGAGCCACCAGGGCGTATAGAGGTGCATGCCGCCGGTGCCGTCTTCGTTGTGCGGGATGTAATCCACCAATTTAGGGATAAAACCCGCGAGGCTGGCACCTGTAGAGTCCATAAGGTATTGGCCCAGCACGCCGCTGGAGTTGCCAATGCCGTCCGGATGTTTGACCGATTTCGAATTGAGCATCAGGCGGGCCGATTCGCAGGCACCTGCTGCTAAAATGACTGATTTGGCCTTGATGCGGTATTCCTTTCCGTCTTCTTTGCTGACGTAGGAAACGCCCGTGGCTTTGCCTTCTGCATCCGTGAGGATTTCGCGGGCCATGGCATTCAGCGTCAGGGTGAGTTTGCCGGTAGCTTTGGCCGGTGGAAAAAGCACAGAGGGCGACGAAAAGTTGGAGTGGGTGCTGCAACCGCGTCCGCATTGGGAGCAATAGTGGCAGGCCGCGCGCCCGTTGTGGGGTTGAGTCAGGATAGACAACCGCGAAGGCACTACGGGGATGTTGAGCTTCATGCCCGCCTGCTTCACCAAAAGTTCGTAACCTCTGGGTTTTGGCGGCGGCATAAAAATGCCGTCGGGCTCGTTGAGCAGTCCTTCGTTTGTGCCAAAGATGCCGACCAGGCGGTCTACTTTATCGTAATAAGGTTTGATGTCGTCATAAGTGATGGGCCAGTCGTCGCCGAGCCCGTCAATGCTTTTGCGTCGAAAATCGAGCGGCCCAAAACGCAGCGAGATGCGCCCCCAGTGGTTGGTGCGGCCTCCCAGCATGCGGGAGCGAAACCAGTCCCACCCGTGCCCGCCGGGCGCAACGGTATACGGCTCTCCTTCGATTTTCCAGCCGCCATAAGCGGCATCAAATTCGCCGAAAGGCTTGTGGGTACCCGCACCGCGCCGGGGCGAGTGGTAAGGCCATTTGAACATATCGCCCTCTGCTGAATCGTAGAATGGGCCGGCTTCGAGTACAACGACTTCAGCACCGGCTTCGGTCATTACCTTGGCTGCCATGCCGCCGCCTGCCCCTGAGCCGATGATGCACACGTCGTACACCTTTGGATTTTCAATGATTTGCATGTGTAAAGTATAAAGCTGGTTCTAAGGAACGTGGCGTAAATAAGTTCTCTGGATTCGGCGAGGCTATTTTTTTATCAGGCGAGGCGCGAGAAGGGAGCTTAGTCTATACTTAAGTGACCGCCGAAGCAACGCTGCATGATGAAAAAAGAGACCGTCTAAACAGGGACGTTATTTACGACACGTTCCTTTTGGCTGAATTGCCGGAACCAAGATAGGTAATATTTGAAAATGGCAAACATTCAGGGAATAATTTGGTGAATTTGCCGTTTCTTAGCGGGAATTGGTACCCGTGGAGTGTGATGCCCGGCCTTTGCGATATCTATCTCCCGCAAAGAGGGCTAAGGTTTACTATCGTGAATCTTCGATTTTGCAAAGGACGTAAAGGTTGGCGTTACCCTTTGCGACCTTAGCGTGTCCTTCGCGCGCTTAGCGGGAAATAAAACATTCTCCGCAGGGTGAATCAATAAAACCTGATCTCTCATTAATCTTAACATCATCACTATGAAAAAATCTATCTTTCTTCTTTCGGGTTTCTTCTTATTTTCTGCTGCTTCACACGCGCAGGTCATGGGCAACTACGGCGTCCAGCAGAATACCTACCAGCAAATCCGGGAAAACAACCAGTACCGGGCTGTTCCCAAAGGCGCAACCATGCTCGACGGCAATACCATTGAAATCGGGATCAATGCGTTGTCGAACCAGCAGGCAGGGGCATATGTAGCCATTTTCAACTTAGTGCAGTTTGGCAAACTGGCCGAGGAAACCAATACGCTCATCAATACCCGCATTGGCAATTTTATTGCGGAACTGAAAACGCTGGGCATTCCGGAAGAGGACATCCATGTAGATATGGTGAACTTCCTGCCGAAATACGAGTTCGACATGACCAAAAAACTGTTTTCCAAAAAGACTTACACCGAAATCCCAAAAGGGTTTGAGCTCCAAAAAAACGTGCACGTGCGTTATAAAAAAGCAGCATTGCTCGACAACATCGTTACCGCCGCTGCCAAGCAGGAAATCTACGACATTGTGAAAGTGGATTATTTTGTGAACGATTCTCAGGCTATTTATTCTCAATTGCGCGAATCTACCTTCCAGTACCTGAAAAACCTGAAAAAACAATACCAAAGCATCGGCATCCAGCTCGATTCAGCCTATGTGATTACTGCAGAAAATGCCTGGGTGGCTTACCCCATCAACCGCTATGAAAGCTACCAGGCGTTCAGTACTCAAAGTTTGGAAAGTATCGAAAAAAGCAGCGCCATCGTCACCACTGCCGAAAAGCCAATTTCGCGATTTTACAACGCCATTCCGGCCAACGACTACGACATTGTCATCAACCCGGAAGTACTCGAACCCTGTGTACAGTTTTCCTACAACCTCGTAGTGCGGTTTACCATGCCCCCATCGAAACCGGTGGTGAAAACCGAGATCAAAAAGGAATTCATTATGGTTACGCCGGCCGGGGAAGTGAAAACGTTGAAGATTGAATAACGCTTGACGGTGGGGGCGGGAAAGCCCGGTTTGAACGAAATGGGCCTTTCCGTTGTCTATATGGTGTCTATTCATTTAATCTGATGTTAAGGAACGCCGCGGATTTATCCTTGCGATGTTCTTAAAAATTGAATCATCCTTATGTTGACTACCCTCATTTTATTGGCTGTTTTGGCCAAATGGCCCGGGATATTGAAATCTGAAAAGCTAAAAAAGCTCATCGAGCGATACACCAAAAAAAAATCTGCCAGCGCCTTGGTCCCCCAGCGACAACCTGTGAAAGAATAGACTTGTTGCGACGGGGCAGCGTGGTGGTGGAAATGGCTAAACACCGCTGACGCGTTCCTTCACTTGAATGCCCACAGGGCATTCACCCTTCGGG
>JABWAJ010000396.1 GCA_013361075.1 Saprospiraceae bacterium
ATCGTCGGCACCAAGTTTGAGGCCAAAAATTTTATCTTCTTTCAGTGATTTGGCCGTCAGGAATAAAATGGGAACGTGGGTATCCGTTCGGCGGATTTCTTTGGCTAACGTAAATCCATCTACTTCGGGCAGCATGACGTCGAGGATACACAGGTCAAAATTTTGTTTGGAAATGGTATCCAGCGCCTGTTGTCCGTCTTTACAATAGGTGACCTGATACCCCTGAAGTTCAAGGTTGTCCCGGGTTACAAAGCTCAGGCTTTCATCGTCTTCTACGTACAGCAGATGTGCTTTTGTGTTCATGCTTATTTGGTTCGTACTTGAAATTTCGTTTCGACTCCGTCCAACAAATAACGTTCAACAAACAACTTCGTTTCGGCTCCGCTTGGCTTCGACTCTGCTCAGCCCGCAACTCAGCGAACAACAACTACCCTTTCTTATAAATTGGCATCAACAAACTGATTGTTGTTCCTTTTCCCGGTTCACTGTCTAATTCAATTTTCCAACGGTGTGCTTTGCAGACAGACCAGACATAAAACAGCCCAAGTCCAAAGCCTTTAACGTTGTGAACATTGCCGGTGGGCACCCGATAAAATTTGTCAAATACGCGCCTGGCGTGTTCTTTGGAGATGCCAATGCCATTGTCGGCGATACTTAGCCGTACAAATTTCCCCTCCTGCTTCAGCAAAATTTTTATATCCGGCGTTTGCGTACAGTATTTCACTGCATTGTCGAGCAGGTTGTGCAGCACATTTACCAAATGCAGGCGGTCTGCCAGCACTTCCACACCTTTTGCTTTGCACTCATATTCGATCCGGCCTTGTTGTTTTTCTACCTGAACACTGGCCCCCACAATGATTTCGCAAAGTGTTTCTTCGAGATCCAGTGCTTCTTTTTTCAATTCAAGGCGGTGTTTTTCAATCCGGGTCAATTGCAGCATTTTTTCAACCTGATCGTTCAGGCGCTGGTTTTGGTCCTTGATGATCCCTGCGTACTGAAACAGGCGGTTGTCAGCTTTCACAGCGGGGGCAGTTAAAAATACATCTGCTGCGATGCGCATAGTAGAAATCGGGGTTTTAAACTCGTGGGTCATGTTGTTGATGAAATCCTTCTGCATTTCAGAGAGGCGTTTCTGGCGTAGAATGACAAGCATGGAGTAGGCAAAAAACAGGATCGTAACAAACAGGATGACGGAAAAAATGGCCGAAAGCTGCATTTTATCAAACAAATAGCTTGAGCGATTCGGAAATTTTATACCGAAGTAGTACGTAAATTCTGTATCCTTGGGCAGATGGCCCAATTTGACATCTTTTTTCCCATTTGGATCGTAACTGCAGTAATTGCCATACAACATTGCATTGGTGGTGCAATCGAAAACAGCGTATTCAAAGTCAATCTGCAAGGCTCGTTTTTGAAATTCTTCATGCAAAAAATGCTCAAGATCCTGTGCATCAAACTCGTTGGCAATGTTAACGATGTAGTAGTTGGTCGTTTTCCTTTTGATGACATCGCGGGCAGGCAGCTCGCTGTTGTTCATTTTGGCTAAGTCTTTTGCAACATCGTACAGCGCAAGGTTTACTTTTTGGTCAAACTCTTCCTGGTTGATGTTCCAGGTACTGATAACCCAATAAGACTGTAAGGCAATGATGCCAATGATGGCAAAAGCCCCCAACAAAAAGACCCTTAGAATGATGCTGTTTTGCATGCAACCGAATTATTCAAACTAACGGGAACGAAGATATTGATTCCTTTGTCATGGATTCCAGTGCTTAACAACTCATTAACAGACAATTACAAAAACGAGTTATTCCTGTACAGATAAATAGAAAAGAGACAAACCAAATTTTTCACTAATTTTGCCGCCATAAAACCAAACGCGGGAGTTGAAAGCAAAAGCCTTAGTATTCGCCTTCCTGATTACAGTTGGTTTCGCCAATGGCCAAACCAGCGAAAATCCTTTTGATCTGGCATTCCGCATTTCCGCGCCTGCCCCGGCTTCGGCCGTTGCTCCTGCAGGCATCAACGGCAATCCTTTTGACCTGTCAGCGCCGACGCAACCCGGCAGAAAAGTGACAGCAAAATCAGGTATTGCCAAAAAAATCATCAAGCCGCACCGCCCCCCGAACCCGGCCCGTTATCCTGGTTTTTTGCTGGGTGCCATGTTAGTCAGCCTCTTGTTGCTTACTTTTTTCATTACTTTTTTCAGAAATCTTTATGGCCGTGCCTATCAGGCCATGCTCAACGATAATTTGCTGAATCAGGCTTACCGCGACCGGCAATCGGGTACCGGACAAGCCTATATGATTCTCTACAGCCTGTTTTTCATCAATGGTGGCCTGTTTCTCTTTTTATTGCTGCGCCACGAAAAAATTGTCCTCCCTGGGGAAACTCATTTTGCCAACTTAGTCTATTGCCTCGGTGCAGTAATGGCTGTTTTTTTGTTCAAACACTTGTTGCTGTGGGTTATCGGTGCCATTTTTCCCATTCAGAAAGAAATCAGTGCCTACAGTTTCACCATCATGATTTTTGGCATCATGATGAGTATGTTCCTCGGCCCGGCCAACTTTATGATTGCGTATGCTCCTGAAGGACTGACCGGGTGGCTGATCAATGGAACCCTTTGCGTACTGGCCCTGTTTTACTTATTGCGGTCATTGCGTGGCCTCTTTATCGCCAACAATTACCTGGTATACTATAAATTCCACTTTTTGTTGTATCTTTGCGTCGTCGAAATAGTGCCTGCATTGGCGCTGGTCAAAATAATCAGTAACCATTTGACAGGGCAGCCAAATTTCTAAAATACTTTGTTGAATGACAACAAACGTAAAAGTTCAGGAAGGAGTATTCAAAACCGTGAAAACCATATTGGTTTCACAACCAAAGCCGGAACGCTCTCCCTACTACGAACTCGAAAAGAGATACGGTCTCCAGATTGACTGGCGTCCGTTCGTTCATGTAGAAGGTGTTGAAGCCCGCGACTTCAGAAAGCAGCGCATCCGCCCGGAGGAGTTCACGGCCGTTATTTTCAACAGCAAAAACGCGGTGGATCATTTTTTCCGCCTTTGCGAAGAGTTGCGTGCGAAAATGTCTCAGGAAACGAAATATTTTTGCCTTACGGAAACCATTGCCAATTACCTCCAGAAGTTCATCATTTACCGAAAGCGCAAGGTTTTTTCAGGCCAGCGCAGCATTCAGGATCTGGGGCATTACATGAAAAAACACAAAGCCAACGAGCGCTTTTTGTTGCCTTGTTCTGACCTTGGCGCGCAGGAAATTGCCACCTACCTCGATGAGCAGGGGTTCAACTGGCAGGATGCTGTGATGTACAAAACCGTAAGCAGTGATCTTTCCGATCTGAGCGACGTGACCTACGACGTACTCGTGTTCTTCAGTCCGCTGGAAATCAAGTCACTCTACGACAATTTTCCGGATTTCCTGCAAAACGACACCCGCATCGCCGTATACGGCAACAGCACCAGCAAAGCCGTGGAAGAACGGGGCCTGACGATCAACATCAAAGCGCCCGTACCCGATGTGCCTTCTATGACGACTGCGCTGGAACTTTACCTGCAAAAGTCGAATAAAGAGGTGTAGCTCGTTGCCTGCAAGCGTTTGAAAATAAGGGCAAGAAGCAAAATGCAAGAGGCAATTTTATTTCGCGAGGCGATTAAAGTTGCCTCTTGCATTTTCATACGCTAAAGCTTCACTACCCTGCCCATGTACCGTTTCCCATCTTCACTCTGCGCCTGCAATTGATAAATCCCGCCGGGCAGGCCGGAAAGGTCGGCTTCAGAATTTTTCAATTTTGCGATGCTGTGCACCAAATGCCCCGTAGCGTCAAATACCTTCAATTCATCGAAGGCAGCATATTCTGGGCCTGCAATTTTGACTAAGCCGTGAGAGGGATTTGGGAAAATGGATAAAGGAATCGCAGCGGTGGGTTCTTCGACATCGGTGATCCAGTAACAGGGAGTGTAGCCGAAAATCCAGTCAGGCTTAAATCTTAACCCGTAAATTGTCTGATTCCCGACGCCTTCTATTTCCGCTTCAATACCTACAGCAACCGATTCATCATATCCTATTGAATCATAATGAGCTATCAAAGCTTCTTGTGTCAATTCAAAAACATAAGAATCCTGGCTAGCCATGCAAGCGCAAACTGGCGGGAATTCATCCACCTCGAATGGCCCTGTCAATTCATCAATTTCGTGATTACTAATGAATGAGCCTCTTAGACATCTTTCATTTAGAAAAATAGTACTATCCCAAGATACTTTAACTGGTTGATATTTTGACCAGACAAAAATATTCGTTCGTGGCCCACCGTGACAGTTAAATGCTGGGATAAATTGGCTGTATTCGATAATCACTTTAGAAAATGTGTTATTAAAAGAAATAGCAGACATTGCTCTTACTTCAAAAACGGAATCGAACGGTGCCGTAATTTCGGCTTCCCCAAATTCAGCGTCTATGCCGAAAGTAGCATTAGGATCGTAGCCCACTGTTACACTGTCTTTATTGCCAACTGCATCTTCAAATCGTATAACCGCTTGGAATAGTGCTGTTTGTTGGCTATAGAGGTGGTTCCATAACGCAGGGCATAGCCATAAGAAGAGTGTTATTTTCATTTTCATGGCTTAAATTTTTAGGGTTGTTCTTGAAATAATCACGCCATCCAGACTTAAAGCTAAGAAGTAAGTACCTGTAGGAACCGCGCTTGTATTCAATACTTCCTGATACGAGCCAGGTTGAGAAATATATTCGGAAGACAATAAAATTTCATTACCCGAACCGGAAGGGAACAGGAAAATGTCCATCTTTCCTGCTACTTCTGTATCATACTCCACTGTGAGCGAACTTGCGAAAGGATTGGGATAATAACTCGTTAATTCATACTGAGGCGCTGTTTCTATCAGGCAGCCACCACTTGGCAAAGCAGGCAATTTAAAAATATATTCTTCTGCTGTTTCCGTATCGCAGGGACTTATTAAAGACAGTCGGAGTTTGTAATTGGTATTGGCTTGCAGGCCGTACATATAGGCGCTGGAATATTTTGGGTTACGCGAAATGCAAAATGTTCGGGCTGTGCCTGGCGTCCAACCATGGTTATAAATCAGAATGTCATTCATCGTCAGAATTTCAACCTTGTACTTTTCTTCGTTCATGGAGGCCATTAACTGAAAGCAATAGCTGCAATCTTCTGACACAGATTCATCAGGAAAAACATGGATATTCGCCATTGGCGGGGGGCAGACGCCTCCTACCTGAGCAAGGTACGAGCAGTAGTTAATATCGCTGAGTGTATTGAGCATCCGGGTAATCTGGCAGGCTGTGAAAGCGCCATCGCTGCCTGTATATCCCGAATAAGCCATGACATTATTATTCTGGTATGTTGAAAGGCAGCAGGGTTCTGGAAGGCAGCCAGGAGGGGGATTACAAACGTTAGTATAATCAATTATGTTATTGCTGTCATAATCCATGGGGGTTACTTCTAAAATATGCCTAAAACAAGAACGAAGGGTACTCTCTTTACCTAATCCGGGAGAAAAATTATCGTTATAATCGCCGTCACAATTAAAATCAACCGGAAAATATATTGGAGGCGTATCATTACATCCATCATTTAGGAGAAAAGCGTGATTAAGCCCGGCACAATGCCCAAATTCGTGGTTAAAAACTGAAG
>JABWAJ010000397.1 GCA_013361075.1 Saprospiraceae bacterium
ATGCAAATCCGGCCTTAAAAAACCACTCAACGTTGAGTTTGTAGGGGGCAACCAGGTGATAAATGATCCACTCCGGATCATAACCGATAGGAATGCCATCCTGCCGCATCCGGAATTGGACTTCTGTTTCTTCTCCATATGCCACACGGGTACCGCTCATGCCTAATGCCGGGTTGAATCCGCCGTATTGAAGGAGCAATTTTTTTTCGAAGGCCATAATGCCACCACAGGCGAAGTCATCCCCGGTAAGGGTGCGTATATGATTGTATTTTTTATTGCTGGCGTAATGGTCTTTGAACCATGCCGGGCGGCCATATTTATACCAGGGTAAAAAAATACCCCCAAATACCTGGTAACGCCCATCTGCGATCATCCACATGGCCCGTTCCACGAAATCCGGGGCAGCTTTTGCATCGTCATCAAGATAGATGACCCATTCATACTGAGCCACTTCAAGGCCTTTATTTCGTGCATGACTTAACCCCTGCCGGGTTTCATTCACAACCTTGAAATTGGGAAATTTACCGGCAAACCCAGCCGCCACAACTGCGGTATCATCGATGCTGTTGTTGTTCACCACAATTACTTCAAAGTTAACTGCGGAGACGCTCTGGACTGCCAGCGCTTCAAGGCAGAAAGCAAGTAATTCTGAGCGGTTGTAGGTACAAATGATGATGGATAAGTTCGTCATTTTATTGATTTTCCCTGCGACTTATGCGGTACAGCTACAAATCGTGGAGCACAGAGCTAATACCTCCATCAAGGGTAAAGTTTGCGCCACTGATAAAACCAGCTTCTTCGGAACAAAGAAACAATACCAATTGGGCTACTTCATCAGGATAGCCTATTCGTTTTACAGGATGAAGGTTTCGAAGTATGTCTAATGCCGCTTCATCATTGTTAAACCCTGCCCGCAACATGGTGGTCTCAATAGCAGCCGGGCTGATGGCATTTACGCGGACACGGTCTTTGAGGTCTACGGCCATAGCTTTTGTTAGTCCAACCAAAGCACTTTTAGATGTAGCGTAACTGACAAACCGTGGCTTTGTCAGTTGCTGATGGATGCTGGCGATATTGACAATAACTCCCTTTTCCTGTTCCAGTAAGGGAATAAAATACTGGCTTAACAACATTGGTCCGGTGAGGTTTACATTTAGTGTTTCCTGCCAATCTTCAAGCCTGATGCTTTCCGTGTGATCCAGCAACTGAACGGCTGCATTGTTTACCAACACACTCAACGTTGGGATTAGCTTACTAAATTCACGTTGGTGTTGTGTCCGGTAGGATTCATTCGTACAATATCCATGGAGATCGAATGGAATAAACACATCACAGACTTGCGCTGCTTCGCCTGCGTCCGGGGTGCGAATATCTAACCCATACACGAAATAACCTCGCTCCCGAAATGTTTTACCGAGGGCTTTTCCTATTCCTCCAAGCACACCTGTAATGAGCGCTGTTTTTTTTATCATGATCCTGAATTGACATCAACTTGATGGATTGTCTTTAACAACCGGATGATCAAACACCCAAAAAGGAAAACAACAATTGGATGGCCTTAAGGCTTGTTCGATGTACTGCTTCCACTGTATTTGAACCATTGTGAGTTCCGAAGATGCATCGGTCAAAATTACGCAAAGCAGAATCAAGCGGCAAGGGTTCCTGTTCAAAGACGTCAAGGCCGGCAGCATAAACCTTGCCCGAAACCAGCGCTTCAACCAATGCAGCTTCTTCAATGATGGGGCCGCGCGAAACATTAATAACTTGTACTCCATCTTTCATGAGTGCAAGGCTATTTCGGTTAATCAGATGGCGGGTTTCGGGAGTTAGTGAGCAGGTTATGATCACAAAGTCAGCATTTTCAAGTCCTTCCGGAAAAGTCATTTTTTTACAGTGCCCAAGGTTTTCCGGAATTTGAGCATACGGATCGTAAACCTGAGCCGTCATGCCCAAGGCCCCCAAACGGATCCCAACCGCTCTTCCGATATCGCCAAAGCCAACCAATGCAGCTACTTTCCCGGATAAAGACTTCCCTGGTGGTTTCAGCCACTGTCCGGCTCTCACCCCCCGATCAACGAGAAACATTTCACGGGCAAGCCCAATCAGGTAGCCAATGGCCATGTCTGCAACTTCTTCACCAAACATGCCGGGTGTATTGGTCACAGGAATTCCCAGTTTTTTGCAGGCTTCAAAGTTGACATTGTCCACTCCGACCCCCCATTTTACAGCAGCACGGAGTTTGCCTTGACGGCCTGCTGTAAATACGCGTTCACTGGCAGGGTCGTCACCTATGATCCATCCATCTACTTCGGGAAGTATCTTTATCAGTTCCTCTTCTGAAAGGGTTTGAACGACCCTGGGAGCAATCAGTTCAATATTTTTTGATTCAAAAATTGGTCGGAAAGAATCAATCCGGCCCAGCATTGGCGGGCAGGTTACCAGTATTTTCATGACTTTAATCCGTATTTTTCTTTGTACAAAAATTCAGCGATCCTGAAGTCAATTTCTTCGTCAATGTCTTTGGCTTCTTCTGCCGGGATTTCCAACATATAAGGCCGATTGCCGATGCGGTTGTGGCGTTGCATCAGGATCTCTTTCGTAAAAATATAAAGACAGGAATTCTCTTCGTAAACCGGGGGCAGGTCCTGGGTTCTCAATAAAATGTTGGGATTGTGGTTGATGGCACGTGCCAGTTGGTCCCATAACCGAACCTGAAGCCTTGTCACGGTAAACAACGAATCGTAAACCGGGTAATGCTCCAGAAAAAAAGCGACCCCATGGCTAATTGTTGCTGCCGACAGTATGGGATTTGTGCTATGCGTTTGCAGGTAAAAATCGGCTTCTACCTGGTTTAATGTATTCAGCAACACGTCGTTCATAGGAATGCTGCCATCTCTGAGATGCTCTGGGCGCTCGAGTAAAATTGCAGTGGGAAAATGTTTTGCTGCATCCTCCAAAATAAAAGGGCTGTCAGTATCTATGACCACTTTGGAGATGTCTTCGCACTGAAGCAGGCTTTCAACTACACAATGGTAAAGTGGTTTACCGGCAAAATCGCGGTAATTTTTCCCTTTTACGCGCTCACTTGAATGGCGCATAGGCACGATAGCGGCTAAAACTGGCCGGTTTTGATGCGTCATGGATTCGTTTTTAAAACAGCGCGGGCAGAAGCACCCTCAACGCCTTGTATGTAAATGGGTAAACAAATTAGTTCGTATGCGCCAGGCGCAATATGGCGCAAATTTAATCCTTCCAGAATGATGATCTCCCGTTCGAGTAAAATAATGTGTACATCGGGCGGATCAGCAAAACGTTGAATGGAGTGGTAATCTATTCCAATAAGGTCAATGCCACGGTCAGCGACCCATTGCGCACCTTCTGGCGATAATGCAGAAAAATCTTCAAAAAACCGGTGGCTGCTATCCTTCCAGCGCTCCGAATTATCGGTTTTGAGCAGCAGCCGGGAGACATTGTCCGGTATAGCGGCCTGTTCCAGCTCTTTTGCCCCTATGATTGCTTTGTCTTTGATCTCCGCTACATAACAGGGACCAATAAATCGTTCAATGGCAATCTCAGCCGTTGTTTTTCCACCTTCAACAAAATGGAGTGGCGCATCAATATGGGTTCCACTGTGAATGTCAATGTCAAGTCGGCTAACATTGGCAAGGTCGCCACGAGCAATGGCATTCAAACTCGAAATGTGTATGCCGTGACTGCCAGTCCAAACCGGTAAGTTTTCATGCAACGGAACGGAAATATCTATATAAGATGGCATGGGTGCTATGTTTTATTCATGTGGTGATTTTATGCTGCCCGGAATACAACTGGTTAGATTTAATCAAAAAAATACCCTGCATTCCCCTTTTATTCGCTTTTTTTGCCTTTTATGGCACTGCATAGTTCGGTAATTTTATGGACTTAATCTTTTTTAACACACCCGGTGCATCCGAAATTGATTTTGGGAAACCGGTATATCAGCGAATCTGGTTATCCACTGTTGCGGATATGACCAGTGTGGTTTTGGAAGTGTACCAGAGGGCTTCAACTGAAATTTCGACAATCTACTTTGAAGATTGCCTGACGGTAAAGCGCGAAGAATTGCCAGAATCAGCCAGTGCCTTTACAGTGCAGGTGCCGGTCATCCCTTCGCCGGTTCGCCGTATCGCTTTTTTTTCAGCAAGCGATACTTTATCCTTTTTGCTAAGCCCTGTTATCCTGAAATTACAAGAAAAAAACAACCATATCCAGACCCTGGCCTGGCATCGGATTAATCCAAATGTTCGGGCAAAAGAAGGATTTGAAAGCAATGAAGTCAAAAGTACCCGGTTTTCTTTTTTCCGGTTTTTGTGGCACAGACCGGATATTCTGGTAATGGGGAATGACTGGACTATGGACGCCCAGCTGTTAATTGCTCTTGGCAGGTGGTTGGGGATACGGACTGTTTGCATCCAGGAATCTGTAATTGACCTGGTTGATAAAAAAATTGCCCGTATGCGCTGGGCAGATTTTGCTTTGCTGCAAGGCGCAGTTGCTGCCGGGCAAGTGCCCGAGCGGCAGATGGTTTTTTTAACCGGAAATCCACGGTATGAAAAATTAAAATTTCAGCAGCCCCGAAATACCCAGCCCTTTTTTTTAGTCAATTGCAATTTTACTTACGGGTTGTATGAAGACCAGCGCCAAAATTGGTTGAACCCGGTAATTGAACTTTTGGAAACGTTGAACCTGGATTATGTGATTGCTCAGCATCCCAGGGACAGCGGTGATTTGTCGGGATACAAAAATGTTGTTCAAACCAATGCTGCGGTCATTCATGAATTGATTGAGCGTTCTGATTGTATCATTTCCCGGTTTAGTTCCGTTCTTCATGAAGGGTTATTTCTGGGCAAAAGAGCGGTGTATTTTAATCCTCACGGCGAATCAATAGGCTATGATTATGGTTTTGACGGATCGGCTTTATCGTATGCGACCAACAAAAATGAATTATTACAGGCGCTGAACCGGATTTTAGAAGCATCTGAATCAGGACCTGCTGTATTTAAACCTTATCTGGAAAAAAATTGCCATCACGGCCTTGGGATACCTTCTGAAACGATTGCAGCATTGTTGCCTGATCTCATGGCCATGAAAGGTGATGGTAAGCCCATTTCGATGTTCAGGGTATTGTTGGGAACGATTAAATTTTATTATTTTTCAAAGAAAAAACAACGATGAGTTTGATTAATAAGATCCTGTATACCTTGCCTGAAAGCAGTTTGAAAACCAAACTTTTGGACTGGTGGTTTGGTTTGTGTTTAATCTCCGAGTGGTATCCCATCACTAAGTATGGCATGAGGCACAAATGGAAAGGTTTTGAGGCCGATCCTTCTCTGGTATCCCCTGATGCCTGGGGTAATATTATTGCAGTTAGGCCGCTTTTATGGGATAAGTTGCTTCAACTGACTCAAAAAATATAGGTTCATGGCATCCGTGTCCATCATCATCCGTTGTTTAAACGAAGAAAAACACATTGGCAGGCTGCTTTCAGGGATTCTGGAACAAACGATAAAAGACGTTGAAATCATTGTTGTAGACTCGGGCTCACAAGATGCGACCTTATCTATTGCTTCCCGGTATCAGGATCAGATCATTCAGATCCGTCCACAGGACTTTTCATTTGGATATGCCCTGAATA
>JABWAJ010000398.1 GCA_013361075.1 Saprospiraceae bacterium
CAAAGGAGAAACAAAAAAGCCAGCTCCTCCGGAAACAAAAATCAACCGGGCTTTCCATTACCAAAAAAAGAGTCGCCTTAGTGAACGAATATTACAATAAGGATTCTCAATTTTCAGTTGAAGACTTTATCGAAGAGCATCAAATCAAAGGAACAATTGTTGCATTTTCCTTGCCTTACATCAGTAGCAAACCTTAAATATGATGATTCGCACCATGATTGTGGATGATGAAGAACACGCCATAGAAAACTTAGAAATCCTGTTAAAAAAATACTGTCCTGATGTTCAGGTAGTTGACACATCACAAAATATTCTGGACGGCATTCGTAAAATCAATATGCAAAAGCCCCACTTAGTGTTGTTGGATGTCAGTATGCCCAGCGGATCGGGGTTTGATTTGCTGGATGCCCTGGTAGAGGTCAATTTTCAATTCATTTTCATCACTGCATTTGAAAAATACGCGATTGATGCCTTGCGGCGAAACGCTTTGGACTACCTGATCAAACCGGTAGATTTTACCGAACTTCAGAATGCCATTGAAAAAGTAAAGCAAAAATTAGCAGCCAATCCGCAAGTCAACTCCCTGATGGGTACCCACCTGTTCGTACCGGTCACAGATGGGATTGAATTCATCAACTACGAAGAAATCATCTATCTGGAAGCCGAAGGGAATTATGTAAAAATTCATACCGCAGATAACAAGCCTGTGGTAATGTCCAAAACCCTGAAGGATTTGGAATACAAATTGCCTTCCCGGATTTTCATTCGCTGCCACCGCTCTTATATCGTCAACCGGAACAAGATCAAGAAATACAACAAGGGCGACGGCAGCTCACTGACCCTCTCCAACGGTGCTCAAATCCCTTTGTCGTCAGGTAAAAAAGACGACTTTTTGGGCTACCTTTAAAAGCTTTACTCATTCAAAACGGGGTTTCACACACTCAAAACGGGGTTTCGTCATTTTTTTCAGCACCGTAACCTGTTATTGATTAGACTTGTGGCATGGAAACAAGAAAGCGGGGCATTCCCGCAGCAGAGACAAAGTCTCTAATATAATCATTAAGCAGCCAAATACATAAGACAGCAGCGGGATTTCGGTTCCGCTGCCTTCTATTTTTTCAGTTTCACCACGGCTTCAAACGCGCTCCCCTCTGCTTTGCTTTCCATCCACGAAATAAAATCAAAATATTCAAAAGCTTTGCGTTCGAATTCATTCTGGCGGAGGCCCTCCAGTTCATCAATAAGTTGCCGGAAGCCTTCGGTACGCGCCTTAGGCGTCAGCCATCCGGGGTAGTGGCGCATGAGTTTCAGCATCACCGATTCCACGCGGAAAAGGCGTTCTCTTTTCAATAAAAACCGGTTGGTGGACTGCACGATGTATTCCAGCAACTGGTCGTTGCGCAGTTCGTAATGCACCACCAAATTCAGCAACCGCCCGAAGCAATGGATGTCCTGCCGCGTTTCGAGAGCCGGGTCCTGAAGCAGCAAATTCACCCAGTCGAGCGCCTGGTCGTAGTCGGCCGCCCCAAAATGCAAATACGCTAAGTTGTAGTACAAGCCCAGGCGTTGTTGCGCGTTCACCTCCTCTTCGTATTTGCGGAAAAGGGTTTCCCGTTCTCGAATTTGGCGCACGCCTTCCGAAAACTGACCAGAACTGAGGTAAAAATCGACCTCCAGGTTGAAGCTGCGCACAAACAGCCGCCGTTGCTGCTCCGGGGAATCGGCAGGCACTTCCCGGAGCTTGCGCAGGGTAGCCGGAATATCCTGGAAAAGCCCCAGGCGTTGCTGTACAATGTAGAGGTTGATGAGCGCGCTGCTGTACTGGCGAATCATACGACCTTTTACGGCCCTTGATTCAAACATCTGCACCAGTTGCCCCACGTGTTCGTAGCTGCGCTCCGGTTCGCCGCGAAACAAATGGTAGGAAAACCGCGCATTGTGGTAAAAATAGCGGGCATAAAACGAGCGGGCGTAGTCGGCGTTGCTGAATTTTGGCTGTTCAAAAAGTTGATCCAGGGCGGCCTTTTCGGTTTCGCTGCGCACGGCCCCTTTTTTCCAGTACGGAATGAAAACGCTGTCGTTGAGTGCCTGAAATTCCAGAAAATTGCGGTATTTGTCCAACAAATCAAATTCCTCCCCTACTCCATCTCTGATGTAGTCTTCTAATTTGCTGAAATCGTTCCGGCTGTGCGCAATCTGGTGTTCCCAGCGGTAAACCTCCAGCAGCTGAAGAAACCGCTCATTATCGGTGGCAGTCGTTTTGGCTTTCGCTAGTGCTTTTTCGCTTTGCTGGTACAACCCCTTGTCGAACAACAACTGCGCGTTTCTCAACTGGGTATAAAAGCGGTCTTCAGCCCTGCTTTCGTGGTAGCTGCGCAAACTGGAAAGGATGATGCCGTAAAGGTAGTTTTTGGCAACGTGCAACTGGCGCACAAAGGCTTCGTCCGGAAATTTCCGGCGGAGTGCTGCCTCGTCATAGGCCGGTAGTTTTTCAATGGCATTGAACAGGCGCAGGTATTGGTTCTCCCCGTTCAGGGCATGTCTTGATGCATAAAGTTTGAAATACCGTTTTTCCTGCTTGCTGAGCGATTGCACCAATTGAAAAAGATCATCAGAGGGTGTTTTCATTTTTCAGACTTCTACGTTTTAATTAAAAAAACCTTTCCCGCTTCAAAGATTTGCAATAAATTTCAGAATGCCAAGCGCAGTTGGGGCGCTAATTTCACTATCTGATTCACAATCAAATCTTAATTATCTCATGATCCCATTCGACAACCTTACTGCTGCCCCCGGACAAGCAGTTTTTTCACCCCGAATCCGTACCATCTTTCTTTTTTTTAGGGGGATTTTTCACGGGGTGGACTTAAAAGCAAAGATGGCGGTTTCTGCCTTTTTCTTTTTTGGCTCGATGCAGGCACAAACCGGCGAGCCGACAGATATTTTTTTCACAGACTGCGGTTTCATTCTGGCAGGAGAACTTGCTTCCCCCTCCTGTATTGGCGCAGCAGATGGCAGCGCGCTCGTTTACCCCTTCATCGGGGAAGGATTGACTTACGAATGGATCGGCCTCAACAACACAACCAACAGTGCCACCAACCTTGCGGCAGGCATTTATTCGCTGGCTGTTTCTGACGGCGTTTGCACGGATACCATTGCCATTCCTTTGCAGGACCCGCCGGCCATTGTTGCACCGCTTTTAGACACAGCCATTTGTGCCTTCAGTGCCCCAATTGACCTCACCGACGGCGTTAGCGGCGGTACCGGCGATTACACGGTGGTTGCTGTGGTATCCTTGCTGGGAGCGGCCGTAGATTGCTCGCCGTGTGCAGGCAATGTCTTTGTTTTCGACGAAACAACGGTGCTGGAGGTAACCCTTCAGGATGGCAACGGCTGCACGGCCACCAGGCTGGTGTTCGTTTCCCTTCTCGATTTATTGACTGCTACAGCGATTACTTCCCCGGAAACCTGCAACAACAACGGGCGGATTGAGGTACTGGCCAGCGGAGGTTCCGGAAATTACCTGTATGGATTAGACAACACGAATGCCGATTTTCAGCAATCCAATATTTTTGAAGGATTGGCCGGCGGGGAAGCCTATACGGCAATTGTGTTGGACCTTGCCGGGTGCTCAACCAGCACGAATGCCATGGTAGCCCTTACGCCAACCTTCTCGCCTGCTTCCATTGAGTCTTCCAACGCCTCCTGCTATGGCTCCAACAACGGAGCAATTGCCATCACCGGCACCAATGGCAATGTCATTGGCTACGGGCTGAACAGTACGGCCATCACCAGCACCCAACCGGTTTTCAACAACCTCCCGCCGGGAAACTATACGGTTTTTGTGATTGAACCGAACAACTGCATCAATGGATATCCGGCGGTAGTCGGGCAGCCCGACTCTTTGCAGGTCACAACGGCAACAGAAGATGTTTCCTGCCCCGGAGGTGCCGATGGTCTTGCAACCATCAATGCTTCAGGTGGAAACGGCGGTTACCGGTACGCCCTGAACAATGGCTCTTTCAACCAGGCCAACACCTTCGACCACCTACAGGCCGGCACTTACCTGGCTCGGGTTCAGGATGTGCGCTTTTGTGAAAATACCCGGGTATTCACGATAATGGCTCCCGACCCACCGGACCTCGCTCCGGTTGTTGGGCCCAGTTGCGTCGGAACGCCTACCGGGACCATTGTCATTGTAGAAGCAGGAAAATTGCTTATCGGAGATTATCAGTTTTCCCTGGACAGCATCAACTGGCAAACAGAAAACCTGTTTGAAGGCCTGGAACCGGGCGTTTACACCGTTTACATCCGCTATCCTGACGGTTGTGTTTTTTCTGTGATTGCGGTTGTGAGCCAGTCTTCTGCACCGCTCGTGTTCCTGATGGCAGAAAATCCGAGTTGCTACGAACTGGCGGATGGCTCCATTTCTGTTGAAACGGAAGGTGGGCAACCTCCTTTCAGCTTTGCGCTGAATGACAGCGAATTTCAGGAAGAACCTGTGTTTACCGGATTGGGGGCCGACACGTATTTTGTGCGGATCACAGATGCCAACAACTGCATTTTTGCATTTCCGGTAGAGTTGCAGCAACCAGCACTACTGGAAACCACCTACCAGCTGGAACCCATGGGCGATGGCCGCTGGTACGTCAACCTGATTGTTACAGGCGGGGTTACGCCTTATGATTATGCATGGTCAACCGGATCTGTGGCAGAAGATCAATTCAATTTGCCTACCGGTAATTATGAAGTTTTGGTGACTGATGCGCATGGCTGCGAATCGGTTTTGCAGGTAATGGCCGGCTCAACCGGTTCGGGAGACTTTGCCTTAACGTCCGGGGTACGGGTTTTCCCGGTGCCGTCGCAGGGAGGGGTGCAGGTGCACTTTGATATACCGGTATTCCGGGAAGTTTTCGTCCGGCTTTTGGATGCCCGGGGTACAGCGGTTTGGCAAGGGTCGTTTGCTTCAGGGAACCGTTTTCAGGTGCCATTGCATGATTTTCCTGCTGGTGTTTATTGGCTGGCAATGGAGAGCGAAGGAAAACACAGGGTATTTCAGTTGATAAAAATATGAAAACGGACCACAGCAGGAGGTGCTAAAACCGATAGCTCACAGCAATGTCATTCAGCCAGCGGCCGGCAAAAAGCTCAACCTGCTTTAGAGCATACTGATCGTCACGTCCCTGGTTGTTCAGATAGCTGCGTTTGCCAAAGCGGTATTGCAGCAACGGGCCGAATTCCAGAGTGAAGTGGATGCGTTCGGAGAGTTTCATGTCGGCTCGGTGATGAAGTGCAGGCTGCGAGGGTGTCCGGGTTCGATGCGCTGTATTTCTGCCTCGATCTGATGGGGGTTTACGGCGACGCAGACCAGAACTTGTGCCTTCGGGTGACGACATAGTCCATCGGCCGGGGCCACGACGGGCTTGCCGGCGAAAGTCTGGCCCTGCTTGTTCGGCGCCCCATCCAGAAAGGCCACGACCCGGACCAGGGGAATGGCGTCCTGGCCGAGGAGGCGCTGGGCCCACGAGCCGGCGCCCCACACCAGCAGGGGCGCGTCCCCGTCCAGGGGCGGCTGGATCAGGATGGCCTGGCGGGCACGTTCGGCGCAGGCCTTCAGGTAGCTGCGCAGCTGCGGGAGCACCGCCGGGGCGGGGGGCGGGAGGG
>JABWAJ010000011.1 GCA_013361075.1 Saprospiraceae bacterium
CTGCCAAGCATTGCTTCTGCTTCTTTGCTGCCTACTGAAATGTAGCGGCGGATAAGCTCTCTGACCTGACCGTTGTAACGCGTTTGAACGGGAAGTGTAAGACCAAGCACGCGGTGCTTGATGGATGCCTCCGAAGTATTCCCGGAACCTTCACCCGAAATAACTTCGGGGAGATAACTGGAGTCGGAGGTCTTTGCTGGGAGTTGTGTTGTCGCTATTGCAATGACAATAGCCACGAGTGTCCATGGGAAATTCATCATAATTTTTTTTCGTTTCCAAGATCATTGCCTGCCCGGGAACAATGATTTTTTTTGATTTCTTCAGTGCTTTCGATTTTCATAACCCAATGCCTCAGGCATCGGGCGGGCGGTTTACTGTAAGGGGATAGGGATAACAAATTAAAAATCACAGAAATGCAAAATGTGCTGCAAAGCTATGCCCGGTATTCTGAAAAATCAACCATTTTGGAAATGGGGTGTACTTTCAGGGCATTTGGTAATATTTTTGCATGAAATGTTGATAAGTTGAAAATACAGCATAATAATTTTGTTTATTGGCCTGATTTTTGGAAGACCAAAATTTTTCGGATTGTTTCGCTTTGATTGGAAAAATAAAGTATGGGTTGGACCATGCTCCTCAACAATGACTTTTCAGAGTGTTAAAATTTTCTTAAGAAAAACAACGTAACCTCAAAAGCTTACAAATTCATCACATATGCAGCTCAAAATTTTGTCATTCGGCATTGCAAAAGAAATCGTTGGAGGCCCGGTTCTGGATATTGAACTGGCTGCTGAAGCCACGGTTGGAGAATTAAAAAGTCGCCTGTTGGCGCGTTTTCCTGATTTTATGGCTTTATCATCCTTAGCCATTGCGGTGGATGGTACGTACGCCGAAGACGACTGGCTTTTGCAGGAAGGGCAGGAAATTGCCTTGATTCCGCCGGTGAGCGGGGGGTAAGAGTGGCTTTGCAGGAATAAAATGTTGAGCTATTCGTGCTTTCTAAAACAAAATTATATCTTTAGTGCGCATCAAGTTGACAAAATGAAAATCCTACACATTAGTGCAGAATGCTATCCGGCAGCCAAAGCAGGCGGGCTTGGCGACGTAGTGGGCGCATTGCCCAAATACCTCACCCAGGCGGGTGTATCCGCCGGCGTGTTGTTGCCCAAATATCGGCTGAAATGGATCAATGAGCACCACTTTACCCCCGTTTTTAAGGGGGTGGTGCGCATGCATAATTATTACATTCCGTTCACCATTGAACAGGAAGACGGAGATTCATTGGGATTCCCGCTTTTTGTAGCCAATATTCCCGGCAAATTTGATCGCCCGGGTATTTATGCCGACCCGTCCGGCTATGGATACGGGGATGAAGTGGAGCGCTACCTGTGCTTTCAGCAGGCAGCGCTGCAATGGATCCTGCATTCGCCGGGCCGACCGGAGGTGATTCACTGCCACGACCACCACACCGGCCTGATTCCGTTCATGCTCAAGCATTGTCCGGAGTACCGTTCGCTGGCGTATATTCCTACGGTTTTTACCATTCACAATGGGCTGTACCACGGTGCTTTTAGTTGGCAAAAGCTATACCTGATGCCGTTTTTCGACGCCGAAGCGCGTGGCCTGCTCGATTGGGCCGATACCATTTGCCCATTGGCGGCTGCAGTGAAATGTGCCTGGCGGGTAACAACGGTCTCCCCAAGTTATCTGGAAGAATTGCGCCAATCGTCGAACGGAATGGAGGGTTTGTTCTACCACGAACAGCACAAATCGCTGGGTATTCTGAACGGCATTGATGCGCAGGTTTGGGATCCCACTGCCGATACGTATATTGTGCGCCAGCTCGAAGACGATAATGTGGCTGAGTTTAAGGCTTTCAACAAAAAGGTGCTGGCCCACCGGTTCAATATTGATCCGGATTTGCCGCTCATTGTGTTTATTGGGCGGATGCTCCCGGAAAAAGGGGCCGACCTGGTGCCTGATCTCATCAATCGGGTGATGCATAGCGGTATGCGGATTGCTTTTGTTGCGCTGGGCACCGGGGATCCGCAATTGCAGGATGCCTTCCGGCACATGGCCCACCAATTCCAGGGGCGCTTCGACGCGGCATTGGAATACAACGAAGGGCTTGCCCATCAGCTGTATGCCGGTGGGGATTTCCTGTTCATGCCTTCACGCATAGAACCCTGCGGCCTTAACCAATTGTACGCCATGCGTTATGGCGCCATCCCGATTGTGCGGTCCGTTGGCGGCCTCCGCGATTCCGTACCCGATATTGGAGAACCTGGCGGATATGGAAGAGGGATTCGCTTCGATCAGTTTAATGTAGAAGATGCTTATATGGCCTTTTACAGAGCGGCTGATTTGTATTACCACCAACACCAAACCCTGGAACGCATCCGGGAACGGATTATGGCAGCTGACTTCTCCTGGGAACGGGCAGTGCAGCACTACCTCGAAATTTACCGGCAAATGGCCCATGTATAACTAAATAAATAAAACCGGATATGGCAAAAATCAAGATGATCAGTCTTATTCTGGGTGGCGGCGCCGGCTCGCGACTGCACCCCCTGACCGCTCAACGTTCTAAACCCGCTGTGCCGATTGGCGGAAAATACCGGCTGATAGACATCCCTATTTCCAATTGCCTGAATTCCAACCTGCGCAGGATGTTTGTGGTTACCCAGTACAATTCTGCCTCGCTCAATCAGCACATTAAAAATACATACGTTTTCGATCACTTCACGCATGGTTTCGTTGACATTCTGGCCGCCGAACAAACGCCAGCCAGTGATAAATGGTTTCAGGGCACTGCTGATGCGGTGCGGCAATCCATGCACCACCTGCGCAATCACGAATACGATTACATCCTGATCCTTTCCGGCGACCAGTTGTATCAGATGGATTTTGAAAAATTAGCGCAGTATCATATCGACCAAAAAGCTGATTTGACCATTGCAACCATCCCCGTGGTGGACCGCGATGCGCCCGGGTTTGGGATCATGAAAGTAAATGAAAAGGGCTTCATCGACAGCTTTATTGAAAAACCAAAGCCGGATCAGTTGTCGCAGTGGACCTCCGCTGTACCGGATGAATACCAGCAACAGGGCAAAGTTTTTCTGGCTTCAATGGGGATCTACGTTTTCAACAAAGACTTTATGAAGAAGCTCTTTGACGACAACCCCGATGCGGTGGATTTTGGGAAAGAAATTATTCCGTATGCTATTGAAAACGGCTTCCGGGTCGCTAGTTACCTGTTTGATGATTATTGGACGGACATAGGAACCATCCGGTCTTTTTACGAAGCCAATATTGCCCTGACAGAACACCTGCCTCAGTTCGATCTTTTTGGCAAAGGAAGAATGGTGTATACCCGTCCCCGATTGCTGGCACCCTCCAAAATATTAGGCACCCGCCTCTTTCAGTCCATTGTGTCTGAAGGCAGCATCATAGAAGCCCAAAACATTGAACGGTCCATTATCGGCATCCGGTCCAGAATCGGGCAAGGCACAGAAATTCTGGATTCCATCATTATGGGCAACGATTCTTACGAAACGCTGGAACAACTTCAGCGCAAGGAAAGGGGCGTCAATATGGGTATTGGCAGTGATTGTTATATCCGCAATGCAATTGTGGATAAAGATTCCAGAATCGGCGATGGGGTTCATATCCATGGCAGCATCTCCCTGCCCGATATGGAAACGGCAACCTATTGCATCCGCGATGGCATCATTGTGGTGAAAAAAGGCGCGCTGATTCCTGATGGAACAAAAATTGGTTTAATTTAAAAATTTTGAACTGAACCCATCATTTTTCGACCACCACTTTCACCGTTTCCACCCTGTGTTTGCGTATGGCATGGAGCCAGTAAACACCGGAAGGCAGTTGCCGCTGATCTATGTCATGGCTACCTGCCGGGAAATTGCCTTGCCAAAGCTTTTGGCCCGCAGCATTAAACAGCAAAACCTGTGCAGTTTCCGGCAACTTTAAACGAAATGACCCCGGGTTGGGATTTGGAAAAACCTCAACAGGCCAACTTCCGGCTGAAGGGGCTGTTTCCAGGCCGGTAACGGTCACATTGAAGCAGGCACTTTGTGAACTGCAGGTGCCTGCCATAATCAATACGGCGTAACTGCCCGATACTTCAGGCTGGAAAACCTGAGCCGTTGCTCCCGGAGCAGGGAGCCCTGTATGGCAATCAATCCATTGGTAAGTGGCTCCGTTCTGAATGGCCGAAAGCGTTACGCCTTCAAGAATTACATTGGTGTTTAGCGCCGGCACAGCAGAGTTGATGATGATATCGGCTACTTCGGTTGTGCAGTTGTTGGCGTCTGCGATGACCACACTATAGTTGCCGGGCAATAAGCCCGTTGCGGTGGGAGATGTTTGTCCGTTGCTCCACAAATGAGCATAAGGCGCAAGGCCACCAGTTGCCTGAACGGTGGCCGAACCATCCGCTGCATCTGCACAGGAAGCCGGCAGTGCGTTCACAAGGCTTGCCAGCAAGGGCTGCGGCGCACTAACACTCACCATACTCATGGCAAAACAGCCTTTTGCATCGGTGACAGATACGGTATAAGTGCCTGGTGCCAGATTAATGGCGGTAGGGGTCGTTTGCCCGTCACTCCACAGATAGCTGTAAGGTGCCGTGCCACCGCCTGCCTGGGCAGTAGCACTGCTGCTGTTCGTATTGCCACAAAGTCCATTTTCTCCGGTTGCTGTAAGCGTCAGCAATTCCGGCTGGGTGATGATGGCCCCTGCTACAGCCATGCATCCATTGGCGTCGGTAATGGAAACAAAGTAAGTTCCGGCAGGAAGGCTGCCGATGCCTGCTGTTTCTGCTCCGGTACTCCACAAATAAGTATACGGCGCTGCGCCGTTGGATGGAGTTACCAGAATTTCGGCTTCTGCCTCCCCGAAACAATTGTTGCTGTTTTCAACCGAAACAGTAGTCAGGATCAAAATGGAAGCTGCGATCGTAATGGTCTCAGAGGCCAAACAACCGCTGGCATCCAAGACTTCAACCGTATGCGGGCCCGGGCTTAATCCTGTTGCAGTCTGGGTAGTTTGTCCATTGTCCCAGGTATAAATATAGGGAGCCGTGCCTCCACTGGCTGTTACTGTTGCGACGCCATTGTTGATGCCATTGCAGGTGGCATTTTCTATGCTGCTGATTTCCGCTTCAAATACAGGGGGCGAGGTAATGGTGGCTGAGGCCGCTGCGGTACAACCAGCTGCATCGGTAACCACAACGGTATATGACCCGGCACTCAGTCCGGTTGCGGTTGGCTGTGTTTGCCCATTGCTCCATAAATAAGAATATGGAGCCTGGCCACTTACTGCCTGTACTGTTGCGGTACCGTCGTTGCCTGAACAGGCAGAAGCGTTCTGGAGAGCTGAAATCGTGGCCTGCGGGAGTTGGGGCGGCAGGATGAAGACGGTATCGGATGCCACACAGCCATTCGCATCTGTAATTTCAACGGTATAATTGCCGGCTTCAAGGCCTGCAACCTGTGCAGTCATGTTGCCGTTGTTCCACAGATAGGCATAGGGCTCCGTGCCGCCACTACCTGCTGCTGTTGCCGTTCCGGAGTTGGTACTGAGGCAGGAAACGTTGTTAAAATCAAGGATTGTGGCTTCCAGTAGGGGAGGTTCCGTGATGACAACATTGCGGGTAGTTGTGCAGCCATTGCCCTCCGTGAGGGTTACACTATGGTTACCAGGAGTAAGGTTCGTGGCGTTGGCTGTTGTCTGGCCGTTTTCCCATAAAAAAGAAAAAGGCGCCGTGCCGTTGACCGGAGCTACGGTTGCTTGCCCGTTGGCCAACCCGTTGCAGGAAATGTTTTCTACCGATACGAGCTGGCTTTCAAAAGGCGACTGGGCACCAAGGGTAGTTGTCACCACAGCCGTACAACCGAGGGAATCCGTTACAGTCACAGAATAATCACCCACACTTAACCCATTGATGGTTTCTGTGGTTTCCCCGTTGCTCCAGAGATAACTATACGTACCCGATCCGCCTCCTGCCTGTACGCTGAGCCGACCATCATTGCCAAGGCACGATACCAGCAACTCTCCGCTCATGAAAGCATCTATGGCGTCGGATTGAGGAACGTTCACTGTATCCGAATGCAAACAACCGTTTGCGTCTGTAATGCTCACCATTTGCAAACCACCAGGCAGGTTGTCTGCGACGGGGGTCATTTGGCCATTGCTCCACAAATAAGCATAAGGAGGTGTTCCCCCACTGACGCTGACGGAAGCCTGGCCGGTTTCAAGGCCACACAGGGCGTCCTGAAGGTTTTCTATGGCACTTTCAATGGGTGAAGGCGTGGTAATGCTGAAGCTTGCTGAAACTTTGCACCCGTTGTTGTCGGTTACAGTTAATGCATAATTGCCAGGGATAAGGCCGGTCAGACCGGGCGTTGCCTGGCCGTTACTCCAGAGATAGGTGTAAGGCATGATGCCACCGGTGATGGTCGTCATGGCAGCCCCGGTTGGCATATTGCTACAGGCTGGCTGGACAACATCAAGGCTTATTTGTGGCAACTGTAAATTTTGAGTGTCCCGGAATTCATAGGCCCCCATGTCTATCACGCTGCTGATGATGCGGGCTTCATTGTCGAGATCTGTTAACACACCTGGCAGAATCAGGTCGTTGGCACCCTCATTGATGAGGGGCGAACAAGGGCTGAGGCGGTAGTTGCCAGCAGTAGTTGGCGCGGAGTTGGCAGAGACCGGGAGCAGGAATAAAGGATTTTCTGTCAGACAATTAGCATCCGGATTAAAACCCCCGCTGACGACAATATTGCCCGGGGCGTTCGGATAACAGCTGGATAACATGGCAATGGCAGCATTGCCGGTGCTTCGGATTTGGGCACCGTCGTTGCTGGTATTGCCCCAGATGATACAATTTTTAAAAACTAAGCTGTCACTGCCGGTCGACTGGTTGTGAATGGCGCTGGCGATAGTTGCCTGATTGCCGCTAAAGGTACAGTTGGTAAAGGATTGGTTAACTTCCCCGAGGTTGGATATGGCACCGCCAAAGCTGGCTTCATTCCCACTGAAAAGGCAGTTCGTGAAGCTGGGACTGCTTTCATGGCTATATACTGCTGCACCAAAACTGGCCGTATTTCCCGAAAAAATGCAATTAAAAAAAGCAGGCGTCGAATTCTGGTAATTCCGGACACCTCCGCCAAAATTGGAATCGTTCCCTGTAAATGTACAGGTACTCACCACCGGAGAGCTCATGGCATTGTACATTCCCGATTTTTCATTGCCCACAAAAGAACAATTGGTGATGATGGGGTGGCTGTTTCGCCAATTGAACAGGCCCCCTCCGAAAATTGATCCAAAGTTGTTTTGGAAGGTGCAGTTGCGAATGACCGGGCTTCCGCCTTCGTTATAAATCCCCCCGCCACATCCGCGCGGATAATTTACAGACTGTTCAGGCGAGCGGCCATCCCGGATGATCACACCATCGAGCAGGGCACTGTTATCTGTTCCACTAGCAAAAACAACGGTATAGCTATTGTCTTCCGGTGAGTCTACAAGGCCAATATCGCCGCTGAGCACCGTCAGATAGGTTTGCCACGCACGTTGATCCAGGAGGGTTTCATTGCCGGCGAAGCCGCCATAAACCGCCAGGCCGTTGTGCAACTGGAAAGCTGCATCCCGGTTGCCTGCACTAAAGCCTTCTCCCTGGTCAGGCAAATACAAACCACGAGCAACCCATATTTCTGAAATTTCAGGACACGCGGCTCCTTTCATCAGGGCGTCCTGGAGATACTTGAAGGCACTTCCCCAACTCGTTCCGTTTCCGCCCGGGGAGGCTGCTGAATTCACATAAAGCCGGGTTACTCCAGGACATGGTACAGGCATGCTCTGGCCTTCGTAAGCACCCATGTCAACGGTACCATGAGCAATTCGCGGGTTGCCGTCGGAGTCCGTCGGAAGACTCATTATTGGGGCATTGTTGCCGGAATTTAATGCCTGGGAAGACGACCGCAAGCGGTAATTTCCACCTGTAGCGGGGAGGAGTTCTAATGGCAAAGGATTGATAAATAATGGATTATTAGTGATGCTGTTGGCGTCGGCCATAAAACCTCCTCCGGTGACAACGTCATTTGCCCCATTTCTGAAGCAGGAATAGTTTAGTTGGGTACTGCCGTCATTGCTGTTCCAGACCTGGTTGCCTTCCAAATCAGCCATATTGTCCCAAATAATGCTGTTGGTGAACACACTGGCAGATGAACAACGAATGCCTCCGCCTTGTGAGAGTGCCCGATTTCCGGCAAGGGTACAATTGTAAAAGTTGACATTGCCATTGTCGTGTGTTAAACCACCGCCGAAACTGGCTTCGTTACCACTGATTATACAATTAAACAGGACAGGATTGGCATGAACGCCGGTAATGCGCATGCCGCCGCCAAACCCGGCTTTGTTCCCCGAAATGGTACACTGCTGCAAAACAGGGGCCCCGTGTTCAGTTTCCAAACCACCACCAAAACTGGCTTCATTGCGGCTGAAAGTACAGTGAATCAGGGTGGGGTCTGCATCGGTTGTTTGAAGCCCACCACCGTAAGCTGCCTTGTTTTCCAGAAAGGTGCAATGGGTCAGTGTCGGGTTGCCATTTTCATTGTATAGCCCGCCGCCATAGTTTCTGGCAGTATTGTTTCTGAAAATACAATTTCGAACCGTGGGGTTGCCAAACGAGTTGTGCATTCCGCCGCCTGATCGGGTAGGATCTTCCAGCGGAAAACCGCTTTCACTGGCATTGCCGCCGCGTATGGTGAAGCCGTCAAGAATGGCGGTTTCTATGTTGCCAATGCCTGTTACTACGGTATAGCTGTTGTCAAGACTATCGCCTGTGGCACCGATATCGCCGCTCAGAATGGTCTCGTTGGCTTGCCAGTTTCGTTGACTACTCTGTGTTTCCACCCCCGTGAAACCGCCGAGAATGCTTAAATTATCCAGTAGAAAAAACGTGGCATAGCGGTTGCCGGCAACTTGTGTTGCTCCAATGTCGGGAAGGTAGGTTCCTTTTGCTACCCAAATTTCCACCCCAAAATCGAGGCAGTTGGCAGACTCGGTAATGGCATCCTGAAGATTGGGGAAGGCATCCTGCCAGGAACTGCCATTGGCTGCTCCTGTTGCAGCAACATTCACATAAATAACAGCGCAATTTTGGGCAGCAACGATACCAGAGTGGCACAATCCCAGAAGGAGTAGCATCTTTTTCATGGCTTGCTCGTTTGGTTTGAAAATTCAGCAGTTTACCGCAACAAAGATCTGATCTAAATGTATGAAAATCAACCCCCAACAGAGGTGGTTAAAAAAAGGGGGGATAATAGCGCCGGGGAAAAGGGGAATCCTCCTACTACTGGACATTCTCGTGCTAAGCTCTGAAGCCCCGCAATGAAAATGTCCAGTAGTAGGAGGAAACAGGATTCATCCCGAAATTTGTAAAAACCGGGAAGAAGCCCTCTGTTTGTAGCAAGATCTAAGCTTTTTTCGACCTCTTCAGGGTTGCATGAGGTCACAATGATTTCAAGGGCTTCAAAAAAACGATCAGAACCGGGAATCGATGTAATAAGGCAGCATTGCCCGCCAGGTTTGCCAGTCGTGCGGCATGTCGGGGCCCCAAACATCGAGTTCGTGCGGAATTTCTTTGGCATGCAGGATTGCACTGAACCTGCGGGAAGCATCCGGGGTTTCCCAGTCGCCGGAGCCGGTAAGGATGTGTATGTGCTTGCTTGACCGGATGCGCGGCAAAATAAAATCGTCGTTTAGTCCGGGCAGGTACTCCATGGGAGAGTTGAAATACACGTCTTCATCATGATAGCCGTCGGTATAGGTGCTAAGGTTGTAATTGCCGCTCATGGCGATGACGCCGTTAATGAGGTCCGGGCGCTTAAAGAACAGATTGGCAGAGTGCAGGGCACCGAATGATGCACCACAGGTAATGATTTCTGTTTCCTGGCTGGTCATGTTTCGAATAAAAGGCACAACCTCATTGTACACATATTCATTGAATTGCTGGTGTCGTATGGCTTTGTGACGCGGGTGCATCCGGTTGTTCAACCAACTTTCCGAATTGATGCTGTTGATGGAAAAAACTTTTACTTTTCCTTCATTAATGTACCTGCTGATGGCATCAATCAGATGAAAGCGCTCATATTCCAGATAATCAGCCGCGGCGGTAGGCAAAAGCAACAAAGCGGTACCGTAATGGCCGTACATGGCTATTTCCATGTGCTTGTTCAGGCTTGGGCTGTGCCAGCCGTGGATTTCTCGTTTCATTTCTTAGTGCATTTGTTGTCTGCACAAAGAAAACAAAAAACATTAGGATTGGAAAGACCTAATAACAGAAAGGAATTGAAAATAAGAGGTAAGGGGCAAGAGGCAAAAGGCGATAATTGGGAAATTTTGATTAAGGCAGAAGTTATCTTTTTAGTTCAGAATAAAACCTGCTGTTAAACAAAATAAAATTGCCTTTTGCGCTTTGCCCCTTTACCCGGCATCCCGGCTTAATTCGCGTTTACTACCTGGCCGGAGCCGGATATCTGAACATTGAGCGTCGGGTTGCCTTTGTAGAAAACATCTCCGCTGCCACTGATGCGCACATCTAATTGATCGCTAACCCGTACTTCCGCGTCTCCGCTGCCGCTGATGTTCAGGTCAGCGACCCGGGATTGCAGGTTGAAGGCACGCAGGTCGCCGCTTCCGGAGATCCGGCAATTGAGTTCGTCGGCGTTTCCACTCAAAAATACCTCACCGGAGCCAGAAATGGCTGCATCAATATCGTCTGCTTCCATTTCCACATCTATCGTGCCTGAGCCGGAGATATTCATTTCAATATCGCTAATGACCAGGGTATTTTCGCTCAGGATATCGCCGGAACCTGAAATATTCAATACAGAAATATCAGGAACTGTAATGAAAATCTTCAGGTCGCCGATACTGCGCACGCAACGATCGGTTTCGATTGTCCAAATGTTATTGTTTACATCAAGTTCCAGTTCGTCTATGATGTTGCCATGCCCTTCCACAACGACCTCCTGCACGGGGCCCTGGGAAATCAGTACGGTGGCGGAAATTTGGAGGCTAATTCCTGTGAAGCCCGGTATAGCGAGCGTTTCGGTAACTACAGGGCCATTGCCGTCCACACAATTGAAAAAGCCGTCATCGTCGTCCACATCAATAAAACAGCCATTGATGGTGAAAATACCTGCGATTGCCAGCATGAGCCAGCTGAGCTTTTTTCTCATAATTTTGAAGCGTTTTTTGTTTTTAAATAATAAAAGTCGGGTAAATCTTAATTGGGAGAGCGCGAAGCAGGATGTGTTTCCGGCTTATCTTCTCCAGCCAAACCATCCAAAGCGCAGGCCGAGGCCCCACATGGCACCACTTAAGTCTTCGTTTTTGTAGCCCAAGGCTTCGTTTGCGCCGCTGACGTGCCGATAGCTTACCGTACCGGTTAAGCGGAACCAGCGAAATACATTGAGTTCTACGCCAACTTCAGGCGTCAGCACAAAAACCTTGTCCAAATCGTCGTACTGTTGCCCGTTGTCTTCCAGTTCAATATTGAGGGCACCCCAACCCACACGGGCACTGCCGTAAAGGTGAACGACTTTGTGAGAAGGCACCATAAAGCCCAGCCACAAACCGCCGTGTCCGATTTCTAATTTGCGGATGTTACCATTTTCAAGCAGGCCTTCAAAATCGCCACCGCCCATGCCGTAGCCACCGAGGAAAAAATTCCGGAAAACAAGACCGCCACCGCCCCCGGCAGAAGAGCCAAGGTCATTGTTGAGGCCTGTTTCGTACATAGGGCCGCCAAACGCGCCAACTACGCGCATGCTTCCAAAAAGAGTTTCGTGTTGTGCCGCAGCGGAAAGCATCCATCCAAGCAGTGCGAGCATCATTAACAGTCGTTTCATTGATGATTGATTTTAAATAGATTCATGATTTTTGACAAAAGAATATAACCAACAAGCCATTGCTTGTCAAAGCGTTCATCCAATACTAATGGTGGATAAGGCGTTAAAACCGCACGCCTGCCTGAAAGCCTACCCAGGCTTTGATGTTCGTATCTCCTCTGGTTTCATCGTATAGCGCATAGGGCGCAATTGAAGACCCAATTACTCCTGTTTCAGGATTTATTCGTTTGGAAATCAAAATATTACCAACAGGTCCGAAGAACAAACTGGCGTTTCGCCCTGGCCGTATATCTAAGGTGAGCCGCAATTGCCCCAGCAGGTTCAGTTTGTTTGTCCACTCTTCCCATTCATTGAGGTGGATGCCTACGATTTCGAAGTTGAGCAGGGTGCGCTTGCTCAACCCGACCGCGCTTCCAAACCCATAACCCAAGCCCCAGGTTGTGAAGGTGCCGCTTTGCACCAGGTTGCTGTCTGTACTAACGGAGGCGTCGTCCCAACGAACCCCAAAATGAAAGACGTTGTAGAAGGAGCGCGCGCCGAGCTTCAGACCGAAATTTGCATAAAGCGACTCACTTGCTGAAAACTCTGTGCGGTTGTAGCCGTCCCGGACAATGTTGAGCAAACCAATTGGTGCGCCGCCGCTGATGGTATCGCTGATGTTGATCAATCCGATCTGGAATCCCTTCACCCGCTTACCGATGTTGAGCAAGGTGCTGAACTGTCCCCAACTCACGTCGCCGGCTTTATTAAAAAGGGCCGAAGCCTGGCCGTGTACCTGGCCCCGGGCTACGTTGAAAATGCCCGAAGCTTGCACGCCTTCTGCCTTACCGCCACTGACGTTGAACAACCCGGCTGCCTGTACCCCGTCGAAATCTCCGCTAACGTTGAACAACCCGGCTGCCTGCACGCCCTGGCTTGATTCCCCGCTTACATTGAATAATCCGGCGGCCTGTGTGCCCGTCATTGCACCGCCAACCATATTGCCGAAGCCTGCAACCTGTACTCCTTTTACATCTTTGGTGATGGAGTTGAAAAAACCGCCTACCTCAAGGCCGTCAACTCCGCCATTGGTACCCCAGAAGACATTCAATGACAAGTTGTTGGTAATCTGGTTACTGCGAAGAGCGTTTGTTCCCAAAAAAGGCAGCAGGGAAATTTGCGCAAAGCGATTTTCTTCATCCACAGAAACCGGTGGCACTACAGGCATTTCATAAGGTACCGGTTCCAATTCGATTACCCGGTTTCCTCCGGATACAGAAAATGTCTGCTTTTTATCAAGTGCGGGCATTTCCTGCTCTTTATTGCGTTTGACTTTGTGCGCAGGCACTTCCGTCACAGGGTTGGGGTGTATGGGGCTCGTTTGCCGCACCTTGCCGCGCAACGTTTCAATACTGGTCAGTTGCTGGTTTTTGCGCCGGTCTGAACGAAGTGCAACCTGATCGCCAATCGCAGCATATTCAATCGGGGTTTCGTGAAAGACTTCATTGAGCGCAGTGGACAAGGGCTGGTTTTTTACAGATACACTTACCCGGTGATCTAACGGCACGAAGTCGCGGCTATAAGAAAACTGGACGCTATACTTGTGGCTGATGTCGCTGATGATGTTTTCAAGCGGCTCATTGGTGTAAGTAAACGTTACCTTCTGCGACAAAGACTGGCCCACAGCGCTTGTCGCAAACAAAAACATCGTGCTCATCCAAATAAACCTCACTTTGCTCATGCCTGGTGTATTAGTCGGTTTGGTTAATGGTTGGTTATCAGGGGTATTGTTAGTGTATGCATGGTAACCTGTGCACCGGATTGACCTTAACGGAGCATTAACAACCGTTGCCGCTGAGGACGTACTTGTCTTTTTGCTTTGTTGCGGTTACTTCCATGGTAAAGTCCATAAGCTGAAAAATCTGCTCCAGTTTCGGATTTTGGAGCGCATCCATTTTAAACTGGCATTTTAAAATTGCCTCATTGGTTGTTTCAATTTCTACCTCAAAATAGCGCTCCAGTACCCTAACGACATTGGCTACAGGGACATCATCGAATTTCAGACTGCGTGTCTTCCAGGCGTCTGAATTGTTGCCCCTCTGGTCAATTTTGATTACCTGCTTTTCGCGTTTTTGAAAAACACCGGCATCTCCCGGAGCCAACAACAAGCGCTGTTCGGATGCTTCTGCCGCTTTTAATTCCACTTTACCTGTTTTTACAGTGACTTCCACCCCGCCTTCTTCCGGGTACGCCCTTACATTGAAAGATGTTCCCAATACTGTAGTCAGTGCTTCACCGCTCCGAATAATGAAGGTTTTGCCGTTGGCTTTGCGCACATCAAAGAAGGCTTCTCCTTCGAGCGATACCTCGCGTTTTTCAAAATCACGGGAGTAAGCTATTCGGCTCAATTCGTTCATCCACACAATGCTTCCATCGGGCAGTGTCACTTCTTTTCTTTCTCCTGCTCCGGTATTGATGGCGACAAATGCATCTGCTTCGTTGCCTGGTTTCCAGATCCAGTAGGCTGCTGTAATCAAAACGAGCGCTACAGCAGCAGCACGCAGCAATACCTTGCCGAAAGACAGGTAGCGGATATTGGCAGTTGGGGCAGGGCGTGAAATTTTTTGCTCTACGGCTTGCCAGGCACTCTCGATTCTGGCTTCATCCGGAGGGACAAACGTGTTGTCGTATTCAGCAGAGGCACTCCACAATTGGACGATTTCGTCAAAATAAGCTCTGTTGGAAGGGCTTTCAGCAACCCACGTCAGTAGCCGTTCCCGGTCGGGTGTTTCGATATTCCCCGACAGGTGTTTGGCGATTAGGTCTATGTAGGAGGCTTCTTGCATATCCGGCTATTATTGGCGCGTTTGATGAAAAGATGCAGGCAGCCGGGGGATACCCCTACGCCACCACAAAAAAAAATGAAAAAAAATCGCGAAAAGGTATGGAATTTTTTGAGTCGCGTGTCCTGATAGCTGCTCGTGCCTGACAAATGGGCGAAATGCATCATCGCAGAACAATCAAAACCGGCAGTTTATGGCTTTTAAAACGCGACAACAATTAGCTGATGAATTTGGCATTAGTGTGAGAACGCTTTATCGGTGGCTTACAAAGTGGAATGTGCATCTACCGGGAGGATTGATCCGACCTTCAGATCAGGATGCCATCTATCGGATTTTGGGAAAACCCGAAAAGGACAATGGACAGGTTGAGGAACGCAAAACTGCCCGATCTTCCGATTATGGGGAGAAAAACAACCGAAAAAAGAACAGGGGCAGCAGCAATTTTTCCTGAGATCGGAAAATGTGTCCGACTTTGTCCGACTATGTCCGACTTTGTCGCTTGCAAAACAGCAGGTTCACCACCTATTTTTGTGGAGTGCCGCAGCGTTCAAAATAGCGGGGCAAAAATCCATCCGTATGAAACTTTGGTATTGCTATTTCAGCCTGTTTGGACTGGTGAATGCAACAACGCTTTTGCCGGCACAATCCGTGGAAATACACCGGATGCTGGACAGTATCGCTACGGCTTCTTCTGCGGATCAATATGCCATTGTCTGTAAACTTACGCGTTACCGGGTTTGGGATTTTGATCCTGCTGCCCGGGAAAAGGTAGGCAGCCAGCTCCGCCCCGATCGATTTTATCTTCGGGAATGGGTTTTGCTGGCTGGATTTTTGGGCTTGGAAGAGCAGTTGCGGTTGTTATTGGAAGAAAAAGAATTGTCCAAAACCTTGCGACAAACCATCTATTTTGCTTTGGTGCGCTGCGGTGATGAACCTCAGTTGCAGCAACTGATGCGAAAGATTCGTACCATTCCGGTTGATGATGAATTTGTCTACCGCCTTGTTCCTTTGCTGATTTATACGCGAAGAAAAGAAGTGACAGATTACCTGTTAGAGCTACTTCAAAAAGAAGACCGGAATTGTACGCCCGCCGACGCTGAAACACCGGGTGTTATCAATTGCGCCTATCGGATTTTGGAATATTTAGCGCCGGCTATCCGCGATTTTCCGTTGAAATTGGAAGCATCCGGGAATCTGGCAACAGACAATTACGTGAAAGCGCTGCAACTGGTGCGCGCCTGGATTGCAGAGCGAAAAGATCATTATGATTTAAATCGTACAACTTACTGATAACCAATCCTCATTTCTGAATTCATTGCCCTGAAACGGTAAAAGACAGTTTGCATGGAACATTTTTACGCCCACTTGCCCAAGGCAATGGCAGCCATTTCTTTGCTTCTTTGGATCGGGTGCAGTACCTCATCTGCTCAAAACCTGGAAGGGTTTTGGGACGAAATTACGGAACGCATCGAACAAAAAGATTACTTGCGGGCGGCAGGCAGCCTGCAGGCAGAATTGCGCGTGAATGCAATCCATGGGCTTTTACCGAGGGCAGATGCTTTTTCGCTGCGTGGTCAGGCCAATTTGCTGTTAGATCTGGTGGGGGTGAAAATCCCCCTCGCGGCAGCTTTTTCCGATGGCGATCTGACTTACCGCCTTCCGGCTTACGCATTCTATGGTGCCAGTCCAACATACCGCTGGATGACGGTGCACCTGGGCGACCGATCTATGAATTTTTCTCCCTATACCCTGGGAGGGCATAGTTTCAGGGGCATTGGAGTAGAACTAAAGCCTGGAAAATTTTATTTCGCAGCCATGTCAGGTCGCCTTCGCCGGGCAAGAGCCGAAGACGCAGGAGCCATTCAGGACATTGAAAGTGCTTACCAGCGAAATGGGTGGGGTATTAAAACAGGCTTTGATAATGGCAGCCAAAAACTCCTGTTGATTCTTTTTCAGGCAAAAGACAACCCACACACGCTGGATTTACCAGATACCAGCCTGCTCGCACCTCAGGAAAACCTGATTCTTGGATTGCAGGGGAAAAGCAGGATTGGAAATCACCTCAGCGTTGAACTGGATTTGGCAAGGAGCGCATTTACCAGGGATTCCCGAAGTCCGGATGCGTCGGTCGCCCCCGGCAGTTTATCTATGCGAATGCTGGGGTTATACAAGCCTAAGTACTCGTCGGGCTATCACAACGCCACGAAATTGAAAGTGATTTTTACACCAAAAGCAGCAACATTTCACCTCATCTACGAGCGCATTGACCCGGGATATCGTACGCTTGGCGCGTTGTTTTTCAACAACGACCAGGAGAGCATCAGTGTGGGGACGCAGTTACCGCTTTGGGGTAAAAAAGTCAACTTGTCTGCTAATGGCGGCCTGCAACGAAACGGACTGCAAGGCGGAATCGCCAGTACCTTCCGGCGTTTCATTGGCTCGGTGGACGTATCTGCAGCGCTTTCTTCCAAGTGGCAACTGAATGCCGGCTTTTCCAACATCAGTAATACAAACCGGTACCGCCTGGTTACCATTCCGGTAATTCAGGTTGATTCGATAGCCCTCCTGCAAACCAACCTGAGTTTTCAGGTGAATACAACCTATTTGGACGGCCCGAAACAAAACTCGGTATTCAACGCTGTTTTTACCTGGCAAAAAGCCCAAGTGATTGAAAACGAAGAGATTTTATCTGATCAAAGCAATGTGTTTTACATGGGTATGCTCTCCCATACCTTGCGCAATGCCGGCAATGACTGGAGCTTCGGCACCTCTGTGTTGGCACATGCTACCCAAACCCCTGACCATGAGCAATGGATGCTGGGGCCGGCCTTGAACATCAGCAAATCACTACTGAAGGAACAACTCCGTGTGGGCATCAGTGGAGCTTACTCCCTGATTCATGTGGCTGGTAAGGTCGAAGGCCGTATACTCGATCTGCGGTCCGAAGGAACCTGCCGCATTGGTAAACGACAACATATCGTAGCCCGCGCGTCGGGTGTCTGGTCGGATACGGGCAGTGCTTCAAGTTTTTTTGATTGGAATGGATTGCTTTCTTATCGATTGATTTTTAAATAATTAGAGTCTTTTTGCTTTTGCGGATTCGGCTTTAAGGCTGACTAAAAGTGGTTGAGTTAAAAAAATGACAAACCTGATGAAGTGTAATGGTCTTATTTGGTCAATTTGTATAGGGATGGTCCTTCCTGCGACAGTTTGGGGAACAGTACTCCATTTAAATAAAGAGGAACCGACAGTTGCAAGGATCAACAATGCTCTATATCCGCTGTCAATGCCTCCCGGAGTTTTGGTGAATGGGGGGGATGACATCCGTCAGATTGGTCGTCCGGTTGGTGCGGCACTGGAGGCCGTTCAAAAGGCAAGGGGTATTGTCGCTCAATTGAAAGCAAGTGGCAATTATTTGAGAAATATTGCGCAATCGCTTGGTATAGAGCAACTTCCTGTTGGTGTAAAAACTCAAATCGGCAATGTTGTTTATACCATGGCCATTAGTGCCATGCGCCTGAAAACCAGCCATGCAGAGGTGGATATTTATCTGGAAATTGACTTGCCCGGGGAGGAAGAAGATCCTGTTTTTGGAGCATTCGGAATCCCCTTTTCCAGAAAAGGAGGCTTTGCGGGAGACATAAAACTGGCCTTGTTGGGCGATTATCCCATTGATCTGCAATCAGGTAAATCAAGGATCGTTTTGCAAACCAGTACTTATCAGGGCCACGGCACTTATGCTGTTGTAGGGTGTGATGGTTTTAAGGAACTGAATGTAGAAGGGTATCTTGTTTTTAGCCGGGACTGGCTGATTCCGCTGGAAGATATGGCTACGCCTGATGAGACAGTGGATACTTCTTCTGTTGAGCATGATAACCGGGTAACCGCAGAATTTGCTTTCAATGCTCAATCCTGGGATTTTGTAGTGAGCCTGCAGCATTTCAAACCCTTTATGGTAGCCGGTGTAACTGATGTGAAGTGGGAAGTAGGCAGCATTTCTCTGGACTTCAGCGATTTTGAAAACCCGGACCGATTGGAGTTTCCCGAAGATTATCACAGCCCTTTTCTATCAGGAGGAATAGCGTCAAGTTTATGGAAAGGGGTGTATATTGAAGCAGTACGGGTGAAATTGCCAGACCGGTTTTCAAAACCGGGGGCAGCTGCAATTGTTGTGGATGCTGCCCGAATTATTATTGACAATCAGGGGTTTACCGGGCAGGTAAGTGTATACAATATTCTTCCCCTTAGCGATGGCAATGCTGATGGCTGGGCTTTTTCCATAGATACCTTCCGATTGGACATCATGGCCATGCAATTGCGGGAAGGCAGCATGGCAGGCCTCCTCCATGTACCCTTACTGGGTCAAAACGGCAGCGGTGCCAGTACCACCATCGGGGCAGCAGATTGTGTAGGGTATCAGGGAATTATCGGGCCGGATGGTACATATCATTTTACCGCGCGTCCGGGCTCGGATTACCATGCTGAAATTTGGAAGGCACAGGTTGTCATTGCTTCAAACTCAACAATTGGTTTACATTATGAAGCAGGTATCCTGTCTGCCACAGCTACATTGTATGGTGCCATTACAATTGAAGATGATTTTAGTGGTACCCTTGGTGTCCGGGTCAGCGACATTGCTTTTAGTCATCTGACTTTGTCTTCCCGGGCACCTTACTTTCAGCCTGGATTGTGGGATTTTCCTTCGGTTGTTGGTGCGAGTATGGGAGGATTTTCCTTAAATTTTAGCGAAATCAGGCTCGAAGAAGGGGCTTCAAGTCAGGAAGCAAACCTCAGGTTTATCGCTGCAATTGAATTATCCGGGGACAATACAGCGATTTCGGCAAGTGGTGGGTTCCGGATCGAGGGGCAGCTCGAAAATCAGAGCAATCACGCCAGATGGCGGTTTAAAAAACTCAAGGTTGAACACATCGCAGTAAGTGCAAGCACCAGTTCTTGGGGACTTGCAGGAGAGTTGAATTTTTATGAACAGCATTCCGTTTTTGGCAACGGATTTCGGGGAGGGGTTAAAGTATGGTTTGCAGGCGCCAGTTCGGCAGAAGCGAGGGAAGACCCTGTAGGCAGAGGCATAGCAGCAATCGGGCAGTTTGGGAGTATCGGACAGCCCGGTGACAATTCGTACCGGTATTTTTTTGTGGATGTAATGGCTACATTTGGAGAGGGGATTGATATTGGATCCCTTAAACTGCTGGGTATTGGCGGCGGCGTTTTCAATCGCATGGCACCTGCCAATTCCGTTACGAATCTTGCAGCTCCGCCAGCTCTGGCCTCCACCCTTGGAAGTACATTGTCGGGCATCGTGTACCAGCCCGATCCAACACGAGGATTCAGAATCAAGGCGACACTGATTGTAGCCAGTCCGGGGGCAGACGACGCATTTAGTGTGAACGGAACACTGGAGGTGGTTACAAATAGCAGTGGAGGATTAGACACCATTCGGGTATATGGCAACGTAACCATGTTCGGGCCGGTTAACTGGGATAATGCTTACCAGGAAAACCTCGCCGGTGTTTCCATTTTTATTGAAATGCTTTATGATAATGTAGGAGAAGAGAGGGGATTTACGGCAGCAGCCGATGTTTTTGTCAATGTTGCACAAGGTAAAGTTCGGGGCGGAGCCCAGCATCCTGGCGGGTTGCCGAATTATGCAGGGAGCATAGACCTTAAGTTTTCAAATCTTACGTGGTATGTCAACATTGGCGTCCCGGATGCGCCAATTGCTGTGGACGCGTCACTTGGCCCGCTAACTGCAAACTTATCAGCCTATCTCGATATTGGAAATGGCATTCCTCCAATGCCCGACCTCCCGGATTATGTAGCATCACTTGCCGGAATCCAATCCAGCTTCATGCGCAATGAAAGCCTGACAGGAACGGGGGCAGGTTTTGCCTTTGGAGTTAGTGCACATATTGCACCTGGTAAAAAACAGATATTTCCGGCGTTTTATTACGAATTGGCTTTTGGGTTTGGTTTTGACCTCATGCTTCAGAATTATGGCAATGTCCAATGCACCAATAACCAATCTGGCCGGATTGGCATCAATGGATGGTATGCCTCTGGCCAAGCCTGGGCTTTTTTGCAGGGTAGTTTTGGCATACGGGTTAACCTGTCATTTGTTCAGGGGGAATTTGAAACCATGCAGGCTGCACTGGCTGCCGTTTTGCAGGCTAAAGGCCCAAATCCATTTTGGGCAGGTGCCCGGATAGCTGGAAATTACAGGATCCTCGGCGGCCTTGTGAAGGGCAGTTTTAGGATGAAGGTAGAGTTTGGGCAGGAGTGCATCATGGTAGGAGAGGGCGGCGACCCGCTGGCAAATCTGAACCTCATCATGCGCACCCAGCCAGATGAAAATGCAAGCCAACTGCCATTAAATACAAAACCCTCCGTTTTGACCAACCTTCCATTTGATGAAGCTTTTGAGATGGAGCAACAGCAGTATAAATTAGTTCTGCTCCACTCATCGCTCAAACACAATGGGCAATATATCGGGGTGTCCATTGCAAAAGAAACTGGTGATAATTTTTTGGAACTCACTCCACATGAATTCCTGCCCGGGAATGCCACAATTGAATTCAAGACCAAAGTGGCTTTGATGAAAAAGAACGGGTATTTCTTCACTGATACCGTAAAAATTGAAGAACAGGTGGTTCGTTTTTTTACTGAACCCGGCCTGGATAGCATTCCTGCGAGCAATATTGCTTTTAGCTATCCGATTGAAGGGCAGCAAAATTTTTTCCCGCAAGAATCAAATCAAGGTTATCTCCAACTGCGACAAGGGCAGGCTGTGTTGTTGGGCGGGAATTTAAAAGCCCGGTTTACATCCTCAGGAGAAACACCAATTGTAATTCCTGCGCAATATTTTGCCCAAAATAAAAAGATCGCTTTTGAAATTCCGGTATTGGAAAATGATAAGGTTTACCGCCTGGAAATCTATACACCATCCCTTACCCCCTCAGATTCTGGCCAACAGGAAGGTGGCGGCACAGGCGGGCCTCGGTTTAGCGAAACCGAAAATTGGATCAACGAAGATAAAGTTTTATACACCCTATATTTTCGATCCAGCCAGTATGCAACATTCTCCTCAAAAATAAATGCCATCCCGGAAGTTTTACTTTCCAGGCAAGGGCGTGGGGTTTTTACCCCGGAAGAGCCTTTCGCAAGCATCGAATTGGAGGGCACGCCAATGTACGATGCTTTAATCAACTTCGAGGTTAGGATTGAAGAGAACTCGTGGTACGAAACAGGTAACTATCAGGAATTGATCTATAGCGCTTTTCCGATGGAAACTCCGGTTCCCATCGGCAATTCCTGGCGGGACGATATTTGGGGAACGCCTCCTGTCAAAGCCATTCAATGGGATGTTGCCAGCCAGTTGCCCGTGATAAATGCTACTCATTTCATAGGAGGTTGGTCTCCCGGATCAATCTACCCGGATACGCTGAATTTGCTGATACATCAAATTGTCAATCAGGACTTTGTTGGCTATAAAAACCTAATTGACAGCTTGATTGAAGTTTGGGTAGCCGAAGAATTGCTGTACCTGGAAGAACTGGATCCCCAACAACTGACTGCATACGATTACAATGGAGACGGTACGGTTAACAGCGAAGATTTGCGCAATGGAATTCTGAATTATTGTAACGACTGGAATTGTAATCCTCAACCTGGAGTATTTCATTGCCCGCAATTTTCAGGAATTATTCCGTGCCCTCTGCCTCCTGAACTGGTATTGTTGCACGAGTCATCCGGAAACCCATTAGGGAGCGCACGGGGAAAGAGTTTTGAAATAGCCTTGTCTTACACCTTGCCCGGTAAAACCCAATCCAATAGTACGGCCATTTTACGCGTAAAAATTAGTCAGTAATGGATGCAAAGTGCAAATTGATGATCGGCATTTTGGTACTGTTATGGTTTAGACCCGAGCTATTGTCAGGTCAATCGGGTACCGATACTTTATCCATTCACCTGGTCGCCAGGGCTATGGAGGGGCGTATTGTACTTAGGTGGGTGCCTGTTGATCCTGCTGCCTGGATGCATGGCAATCAATATGGTTATCAGGTGGTTCGGACGACACTGGAAGAGGGGAGGAACACCGATCGTTTGGTTCTTGCCAAACAGCTTTTGCCGATACCGGAGCAAGCCTGGAAACCTATGGCAGATACCAACCATTTGGCGGTTGTAGCTGCAGGAAGTTTATACGGCTCGGTTTTTGAAATACCTGCTCAAAAGGAATTCGCCCATTCCGGGTACGATGAACTGGAGACTACTACCAACCGGTTTTCTTTTGGACTCTTTGCTGCCGATCAGTTTATTGATATTGCGGTGGGTATGGCATTGGGTTTTGTAGACACCACCATAACTGCCGGTACAATGTATTGTTATACAGTCAGTTTTACAGGACCTGGCGCTCACATCATTCAGCACCCGGGGGGGATTGTTATATCGGCTGACCAGCGCATTCGCTTATTGCCTCCGACAGAATTAACCGCGCAATGGAGAAACCAGAGTGTGCGGCTTAAATGGAATCGTTCCCGGATAGACACCCTATATACCGGCTATTTTATTGAACGCTCTGAAGATTCAGGTGTGACTTTCACAAGAATTAATAAGTCTCCGCTGATCTACATCACACCAGAAGGAACTTACGACCCCTACATGTATTATGTGGATAGCCTGACAAACAATGAAACGACCTACCATTATCGGGTACGCGGGAAAACACCATTCGGTGAGTTGGGGCCTCCTTCCGCCCTCATTTCCGGTAAAGGGAAAAGAGCATCACTCACTACCCCTCCGGGGATTGTATTTATGGAAGAATTACCTGAGCAATCCGGATTGATGATCGGTTGGGTAATAGACTCTGCTGCTTATGGACGAACAAAGGGCTTTAATGTCTATGAATCTAATGAAAAGGGAGGGATTCAAACAAAAATTAATCATGACCTGATTCCATCAGAAATAAGGCAATTTATTTTGGATCGTCCGGTGCATGGGCATTATTACAGGCTTGGATTATTAGACGATACCGGCCATGAACTCCTGTCAACAGCTAAGTTGGCCGTTCTCCATAATGACAAGCCTCCATTGGCACCAACAGGGCTCCGCGGCGTGATGGATCAGACTGGGAAAGCTAAGATGTATTGGAATGCCGGCTCAGAAGAAGACCTCCAGGGCTATCGGGTATATACCGGCAATCAGGAAACCGGATATTATGCGGAATTAACTTATCTGCCTGTTCAGGATACCATTTATCAACATACATATAGCATGAATACCCTTCACGGGGAAGAGTTTTTTAAAGTCAGGGCGATTGATCTGAGGGGCAATTATTCGGAATTTTCAAAGCCGGAAAGGATTGTTCGGCCGGATCTTCATCCACCCGCCCCGCCTGCTATTGCCAAAGTTAAATCGGAGTCGAGCTTTGTCTACCTGCTTTGGGCTGGTAGCAGCAGCCGCGATGTTGTTCATCACAGAGTGGAAAGGCGCGCGCTCGATGAACCCAATTGGGAGCAGATCGCAGTTATTGATCATCCAAGCTCAGGCTATAACAAATTTTCTGATTCATCAGCAACCTCTGGCCGTCAGTACCAATACCGGATAACAGCCACGGATCAAAATGGACTGACATCAACTTCAACGCCCGTGCAGGCCGGGAAAATAGACCATGGTTACCGGGGTTCTATTCGTGACTTTTCTGCTGTATTTGATGCAGTTCGGCACAAGTTGCTTCTGTCCTGGCAATTCGAACATCTGGACAAAGTAGACCGATTTTTACTCTACCGTGCTCAGGCCAATGAGCCAGTCAGTATCTATAAAACACTTTCAGGCAATATTCCCGGGCTGAAGATAGAAGGTAAGCTGGCTTGGTTTGAAGAAGTGGTTTTGAGCAGTGGCAAGCGGTTTCAATACCGGCTTTTAGCGGTTTTGAAAGATGGCAGCTATTCAGATTTATCCGAGCCTCTTTTTGTAGACCATTAAATACATTGGTTATGAAACAAATATTTCGTATCGTATTCTGGATAACCATTCTGGTCGCAACAAAATCTGGAGGACTTGCAGGTCAACCCTGTAATAATTACACTTTTGCAGGCTTGGTAGGGGGAAGCACCAACCCTACGACAACATCCTTTTGCGATGTGATCATTCCAGTGCCCATTAATCAGGTGGCTGCACCCACCGGAGGGAGTGGCGGCAGCCCCGAATATCAATGGCAAATTTCTTTTAACGGGCTGACCTGGATCAATCTGGATATTCCCGATGGCCGTAACCAGAATCTTTTGTTGACTACCCCCCAAATGGTAACTTATTTGAGCTCAATTGGTTATATCAACACACAGACTACCTACTTCCGAAGAGGCGTTCGTCGTCCGGAATGTACCGATTATCTTTATTCCAATATCCGGGAATTAAAAGTTTACCAACAGGTTGATCAGCCAGGGAGTTTTCCTGAGGAATACGTCATTTGTGCAGGAACCAATAACCAGTGCATACCAACTGCTAACTTTGCAAATTATCAAAGTGTGTCTTACCCGATTAATCCAACTGGCGGCACCCTGCCTTACGAATTCATCTGGCAAATGTCAGCTAACCTCTCTTCCTGGACTACCTTTTCAACTGAAGCTTTACCCCAAATATGCCCTCCCCAAGGCACCAGAACCTACTACAGACGAGGTGTCAGGCCGCTCAACTCCCCCTGCCCGTATAGCTATACAAATGTTATTGAATTATATCATGTTAAGCCTTTGAACATTCAATTAAATATTGAAAATCCGGAGTGCATCAATCAAACGGGCAGCATTACTTTAAACGACCTGAGTGGCAATGATCCTTTGGTATTGGGGCAATTTTCTTATTCGATTGACAATGGCCAGAATTGGCAAACTTCTAATGTGTTTGCTAACCTGTCTCCTGGGAATTATACCATCATC
>JABWAJ010000399.1 GCA_013361075.1 Saprospiraceae bacterium
TCGCTGGTGGCTTCTGCTTCGGGGCTGCCTTTGTAGATGTTGTAATTGGCGCGCCCTTGTTCATCCACCTGCACATTGATCAGGCCGTCATCAATAAAAAAGGTATTGACTTCCAGTTTGTCGCCAAATACCGAAGCCAGATCGAGCCCAAAACTAAGGGCCTTACCGGCGAGTAGCGTGTCTTTTTCAAAAGGCTCAGAGCCGGTGAGGGAAAATCATGAAGGGTCAGGGTCAGTGCCGGAAAATGGCGAAAAAAAGACAACCGGGCTTTTGAAAATTGCAGGTCGCCTTCGATGGTTTCATTGGTCCAGGCCTTGATCTGCTCTGCTACTGCACCGGGGAAAAGCACAGGCAGCGCCACCATCAGGAGCAGGATGCCTGCCAGGGTAATGCCCATTCCTTTCACAAGCTTCCAAAGAATTTTTTTCATGCGCGGCGGTTGAGTCCTCCTCAAAAGGGGAATTGAGTGCAGGACCAAAAATAGGCATTTTTTTGAGATGCCGGGTAGTCATCAGGAAAACGAATGGTCCGTGTTCCAAATTGGTCATCACCGGAACACGGACCCTCTGCTCATGCGAGGCTTCGGCCTCGTGTTTATTATTTTCGAGGCTCCGCCTCACGTGCCGGGCAACCACGAGGGGCATTTCTATTCGCTGCGCAAACTCCTTACCGGATTCATCAGTGCTGCCTTCACACTCTGGAAACTCACGGTCAAAAATGCAATCGCCAAGGCCAAAATCCCTGCTAAGACAAACATCCACCAAGAGATGTTGATGCGGTAGGCGAAATCGGCTAACCATTTGCCCATGACCCAATAAGCCACCGGGGAAGCAATGACGATGGCAACCAGTACCAATTTCAGGAAATCTTTGGCCAACAGGCCCGTAATGCCTGTTACGCTGGCACCCAATACTTTGCGTATGCCGATTTCTTTGTGCCTGCGCTCCACAGTAAAACTGGCTAAACCAAAGAGACCCAGGCAAGCAACTACAATGGCGATCAGCGCAAAAGCGATGAAAACGCGGCCCTGGCGTTGCTCGGCTTCGTAAAGCTGGCCGTATTGTTCGTCCAGAAAACTGTAGTCATAAGGAAATTCCGGCAGAAATTTTTGCCACGTTGCCTGAATATGGGCCAGTGCTTCTGTGGTGCGTGCGCCATCTATTTTGATCGAAATAAAATTAAAAAACGTACTGTCAGAAGGCACAAAAAAGATCATCGGCAGGATGTCCTGATGCAGGGATTCGAAGTTGAAATCTTTCACGACCCCAACAATCTGCGCATCGCGGTTGCCATAGTTGATGCGTTTGCCAATGGCCTCTTCCGAAGAGGGAATGCGGAGGTTGCGGATGGCCGCCTCGTTGAGGATAAAAGACGAGCGGCGATCCATCCCCTGGTCCGACTGGTAATTGCGGCCAGCAGCCATACCAATGTCGTAAAGTGGGAAAAACCGGTGGTCAATGGTCACCATTTTCAGGTCAACCTGGGTGGGTTCCAGCGTGTCGCCATTCATTTGCAATTGCGCGGAGCCAAAGCTGTCCAACAGCCGGCCCGAAGGCAGGCGCGAACTGCGTGTTGCATTTTTGATGACGGAACTGGAAAGCAATTCGTTGTAAAAAGCATCGTATTTTGAGGCCAGTGGATTATAGAAATTCAGGGTCACAACCTGGTCTTTGTTGAGACCCAGGCTTTTGGATTGCATAAACTTCAATTGGGTGAAAACCACCAATGTCGCAATGATGAGGATCAAAGAAATGGAAAACTGGCTCACCACCAGGATTTTACGGAGATTGATGCCGCTTCCGGACTGCTCGTTGCCGGTACCTCCGCGGATGATTTTCAGGGGCCTCAAACCCGACAGAAAAAATGCAGGGTAAGCACCAGCCAGCAAACCGGTTGCCAGCGCCAGAGCACCCGCAGCTAAAGCAAAAGTACCCGCCTGGCCATACGATACCGTGAGCTCCTGCCCGAGCAATTTATTGACAGCAGGCAGCATAAGAAAGGTCAGCAAACAAGCCAGTATTACTGCCGACAAAGACAGCAACACCGCCTCACTCAGGAATTGGCCAATAATTTCCCTGCGGTATGCTCCGACAACCTTTCGGATGCCAATTTCTTTGGCACGCGTGGCTGAACGCGCTGTCGACAAGTTCATGTAATTGACACACGCGATCAGGAGTACAAACAGGGCAATGGCAGCAAAAATATAGACCCGCCTGAGGTCGCCGTTTTCTTCCAATTCTGAATCGAGATGCGATTTCAGGTGAATATCGGTGAGCGGCATGAGGTGCAGGCTGGTCATGTCTGAAGGCTTAAGCATGCCGTTTCCGGAATAGACGCTGGCCATCACTTTGTCTAAAAAAGCCGGAAATTGTGCCTCCAGCTTCGACCCCTCATAGCCTTCCGGCAAAAGCAGGAAGGTAGAAAAAGAATTATTGCCCCAGTTGGTTTCCAGTTGCTGCTGCCCGTAAATGTTGGTGTCGCGCATGGTGGCAAATGACGCCAGAAAATCAGGATGGAAATGCGAATTGTAAGGAAAATCCTTGTACACACCAGTCACTTTCAGATCGAGCAGGTCATTTGCCCGGAGTACCTGATTGACGGGGTCCTGATCGCCGAATATTTTTTTTGCAGAACGTTCACTCAGCAAAACGGTATAAGGCTCGTCTATGGACGCAATGCTCCCCTGGACCAAAGGAATGTCAAACATCCGGAAAGTACCGGGTTCTGCAAAAAAGAATTCCTCTTCCAGAAAAAGCTGATCGCCGCGACGCAGGGAGGCATTGGTTTGCAACATTCGGGTAGCGTCTTCTATTACTGAAAACTCGTTTTTCAGCAGCGGACCAAAAGGAGGTGCCAAATGCCCGAGGTGCAGCTGCATGGTGCCGTCTTTATTCCTGAATTCCCGCGAAACCCGCCAGATCCGCTCTGCTTTGGCATGATAGCGGTCGAAACTCAGTTCGTTGGCAATGTAAATGCCGATGAGCAGACAACAACTCAATCCAATGCTTAGGCCAAACAGGTTGATAAAACTAAAACCCTTGTATTTCAATAAATTGCGAAGTGCGAGAGTCAGGTTGATTTTAAACATGTCTGGATGTTTTTTAGTAATCGAAGATCAAAATTTAAGCAGTTGCCTGGCGGATAACCGGCAACCAATTCAATGCATTCAACCTTTATACCCCGGCAAGCAGCAAATTGCGCTGAAGCGCCCAGTCTTCTTTTTTTACAAAAGTAATGGGCACAAAGTCGTCACTCGGAGCGCCGATGTAGTACAACTTCCAATCGGGATCATAATCGTTCAGCATGTGCTGGATACAGGTTACGCGGTCGCCTTCAATACCGGCACATTCCGACCAGCGCAGCAGTTCAACCCGATAGTGCAGCTGTTGCCGTTCTCCGTTGATGGTGACGTCAATTTCGATGTCCTGTTTTCCGGGGACAGTCGGGATAGGAATTGCGATGTAAGCCATGATGTTGTCGTTTTATAGCTTTAAAATAGGTGTTCGTTATTGCTGGCTGCTATTGCTGGCGCGAGACTCCGCCTCGTGTCTGCTATTTAAAAGGCTCTGCCTTTTCATTCGCTCCGCAAACTCTTCACCGGATTGGCCAGCGCCGCTTTTACGGAATGAAAACTCACCGTAACCGCTGCAACGACGATTGCTGCTAAACCGGCCAATGCAAAAATTTGCCACGACAATTCGATCCGGTATTCAAAACTTTTAAGCAGCAGCCCCATTGCCCAGATTGCGGGCACCGTGGCCAAAGCAAAGGCCAGCAAAACAGGTTTGAAAAAATCCTTGGAAAAGAACAACCACAAACCGCTCACACTGGCTCCCAATACCTTGCGGATGCCAATTTCTTTGGCGCGTTTTTCAGCAAAAAAAGCCGACAACCCAAACAACCCGAGGCAGGAAATAAAGATGGCCAGCCCGCTAAAGATATTGGCCAGCTGTCCTGTTGAGCGAATGCCCTGAAAGCCGCGCTGGTAGTCTTCTTTTACAAAACGGAAATCAAAAGGCTGATCGGGGTAAACTTTTCGCGCCGCGCTTTCGATTTGGGTAAGGTGCTTTTGCCATTGTCCGTCATTTTCAAACCGAACCAAAGAAAAGCTCAAGCCGTTTTTTGGCGCACAGGCAATGAACAACGGCGTAATCGAAGCCGCCCCGTCGTTGTATACGAAGTCTTTTACGACCCCGACGACGGTTCGGGTGGTATCATACCGCAAGACTGTGCCAACTACGGGTGGCTTGAGTCCCATCATGCGCACTGCGGTTTCGTTGAGCAGGCAACTCATCGAATCGGTACCAAATTCGGGAGAAAAATCGCGGCCCTCCACAATTTGCATGCCTGCCGTTCGGGTATAATCGTACCCGGCGTCGGTAATGGAAATCAGAAAATCCTGCTCGGCAGTTTTCCCCGGCCATTCAATGCCTGAAGTATTGCTGCCAAAATTCACGAGATTATGGGTACCTGTCGAGACAGATTTCACCCCGGAAACCTGCTGAAGTTCGTGTTTGAAAGCATCATATTTTTTCCCCATCTCGCCCCGCATTGGAATCGAAATCAGGTTTTCTGCATCATAGCCCAGTGGTCGCCTGCTGATGTGGTCGAGCTGACGGTGAATCACAAAAGTGGTGATGATCAGGAAGATGGAAATGAAAAACTGAAACGTCACCAACCCTTTTCGGAGCAATCCTCCGGAGTTTTGGTTGGCAATTGTTTTCCCGCGCAGGATCCGCGTTGGATCGAACCGGCTCAGGAAAAATGCGGGATATGTACCCGCGGCCAGCCCCGTCAGCAATCCCAATGCCAGAATGGCCGACCAGATTTGCCAGTTGCTGAAATCTAAGGAAAGGGCCTTTTCCGTCACCCGGTTAAAGGTGGGTAAGATCAGTTTTATGGCCAATACGCTGATGCCAAGGGCCATAAAAGTCATCAGCATGGCTTCTGTCAAAAACTGCCCGATAAGCCAGCTGCGCTGCGCTCCCACCGCTTTTCGGACCCCTACTTCGCGGGCGCGTATGCTGCTGCGGGCCGTGGTGAGGTTCATGAAATTAATACAGGCTATGACCAATACAAAAAGTCCGATGATGCCCAGCAGCATCAGTATCTGAATGCGGCCGCCGTTGGGTTTTCCTTCTTTGAATTTTCCATAGAGGTGCAAATCAGCCAGCGGATAAGCAAAAGCATGGGCTGCTGCTTCCTGATTATGGGACTGGATATAATTTTCCAGTTTGGCGTTCAGGGCAGTCAGGTTACACTTTGGACCCAGCGTCACCCAGGTTTGCCAGGAATTGTTGTCCCAGGAACTGTTGATGTCGCTGAGGTTCAGTTGCTCAATGATTTTAAAAGGCAACACCATGTCGAAACGCAGTGTGCTGTTTTCCGGCAGGTCGGCCAAAACGGCGGCTACCTTCAAATCGCGCTCGTTGTTGAGCCGGATGGTTTTGCCGACGGGGTCCTGGTCGCCGAAAAATTTTCGGGCTGTCCGCTCCGTGACCACCACCGCTCCGGATTCTCCAAGAGCTGCTACAGGGTCACCCGACAGGACCGGGAAATGAAAAATTTTGAAAAAATCGGGTTCGGCGTAAAGCCCTTGCTCGTGGATGCTTTTTTCGCCTGCACTTACCAGGT
>JABWAJ010000400.1 GCA_013361075.1 Saprospiraceae bacterium
CGGTAAAATACGGCGACAAAGTCAATATTTATGGAACTTTATTCAATTTTGGCACCCCCGAAGACCCTCAGGCGTTCAACATCAAACTTCAGAACGACAGCTTGTATTTTGCTGCGGGTAAACCTTATACCCAAATGGTCATGGCTACCCAAACGAGCGATACCTTAGCCCCGGGCGTCTACCACCCGCTTAAATTGCGCAGCATGTATTCTGACGGCCGAAGCGGGTTTGTATTTGGTTTGTTTACGCCAACAGGCCGCACCGAAATCACCTCCTCTTCTCCAAAAATGGAGAGCACCAGTTCTGGTGGCCTACAGGTTAAGGTTCGTTTCGGAGGTGAAGAAAAACAGGTTTTTGTGATTGGCAGCCAGGGCGTTGAAGGAGCTCCCAGGGTAGCACAGTTTGGAAGTTCCGGCGTAGGCATTGCGTACGGCGCCAAAAGGGTGGAACTTCCTTTCGCCATCCACCTCAAAGATTTCATCATGGAACGCTACCCCGGCACCAACAGTGCTTCCTCTTATGCCAGCGAAGTTACCCTGATGGACAAACGGAACAATCTGGTGCGCGACCAGCGCATTTACATGAACCATATCCTGAATTATGGTGGTTATCGCTTTTTTCAGTCGTCTTTCGATCAGGATGAACTGGGTACTTATTTGAGTGTCAACCATGACGCCCCCGGCACTTTGATCTCCTACATCGGGTATATTTTGCTGACGCTGGGCATGATCCTGACTTTGTTCAGCAAAAACACCCGCTTCGCTCAACTATCAAGAAACATCAGGGAAATGAGACAGAAAGAAAAATTGATGGCTACCCTGCTATTGGGCTGCTTTTGTGCATTTTCGACCCCTGCCGAAGCCAATATTCCGGGCATTCAGCCAATTGATAAAAACCACGCCACTGAATTTGGAAAAATCCTGATGCAGGATCACCGCGGCAGGCTCAAACCGATGAATACTTATGCCGGCGAGGTTTTGCGAAAATTGTCGAGGAAAGAAAGCCTGATGGGGCAAACAGCGGAGCAGATCATCCTCGGTATGGCCTCTAACCCCAAAGCATGGTACAACGCTCCCCTCATCAAAATTGGCAAGCACGATGAGTTTCAAAAATTGTTCAAGTCAACAAATGGCCTGGTTTCATACAGCGATTTTTTTGACCAAAGGGGCGAATATAAACTACAGGAATACGTCAGAAATGCTTACAACGCCGCCCCAAGAGACCGGGGTATTTTTGAAAAAGAGATCATCAAGCTGGATGAAAAAGTGAACATATGCAGCATGATTTTTTCAGGGAGATTCATGACAGTATTCCCTATTCCGGGCGACACTACCAATACCTGGCTGTCGCCGGTGCCCGATGAGCCGCATGCTCACAACACGGCTTACGCCGGCACCATTGTGGATCAGTTCTATCCGGCATACCTGCCAACCCTCAACAATCAGGACTGGAGCCTGGCCAACCGCATGGTAGGTGAACTCATCAATTACCAACTAAAATACGGGGGCGAAATATTGCCCTCACAAAGCAAAATAAATGCAGAAATTTTGCTGAACAAACTCAATGTTTTCAGCAGATTGGGGAAGATTTACGGGTTATTGGGGCTGGTATTTCTTGGATTGCTGTTTACCTCGGTTTTCAATCAGAAGATCAATTTAAACTGGCCCGGAAAAATAGCTGTCGGTTTCCTGTATTTTGGCTTTTTCCTGCACACCCTGGGATTGGGCTTGCGTTGGTACGTTTCCGGTCGGGCCCCATGGAGCAATGGTTACGAATCCATGATTTACATCGGCTGGACGACCATTTTGGCCGGATTGATTTTTGGCCGGAAAAATTTTGGCGGACTTGCAGCAACGACAGTTTTGGCTTCAACCATCCTGATGGTAGCCGGACTCAGCTGGCTCGACCCTGAAATTACGCCACTGGTGCCGGTTTTGAAATCTTACTGGCTCACCATCCATGTTTCGCTGGAAGCAGGAAGTTATGGTTTTTTAGCTTTGGGTGCTATCATCGGCGTACTCAACCTCGTTTTTATGATTTTTGGAAATCAGGAAAACGGAAAAAGCGTCTATCGCATCATCAAAGAAATGACCTACATCAGCGAAATGACCCTGATAGGCGGTTTGTTTATGATCAGCATTGGTACCTATCTCGGAGGTGTTTGGGCCAATGAATCCTGGGGAAGGTATTGGGGGTGGGATGCCAAAGAGACCTGGGCTCTTGTAACCATCCTCGTGTATTCATTCATCCTGCACATGCGCTTCATTCCAGGCTTTCGCGGTGTGTACGCCTTCAATGTAGCCACTCTATTTGGCTGGGCGTCCGTGATGATGACTTATTTTGGTGTAAATTATTACCTGTCAGGTCTGCACTCTTACGCAGCCGGCGACCCGGTACCAATTCCGGAATGGGTGTATTATACGGTGAGTTCTCTGGTAATGCTTAGTTTGCTGGCGTTTTGGAGGCACCGGCAATATTTGAAACCTGCGAATTCCTGAATTATTTCAACACAGCGCCTTCAACAATGTAATCGTAACGGTAGCCTGCACCGAAATCTTTGTTTAACCCAAAGGTTCCTTCCAGCGTAACGATTGCCCCAAGCGGAACGCTTTCAGTTGAGGTAACCGTAAGGTCGAGGTTTTTGCCGGAACCATCCTGCAGGTGAATCCAGTTTCGGCCCATGATCATGTTGTTGACTTTTACGCATTTACCGGTTACTTTCACGACTTTTCCATCGTATTTGGCGCGGTTGGCTATCAGCTCTGAAATTTTGATGGCCCCCGCAGCCGGTGTTACGCTTGTTGGAGGCTCAGCTACTGCAGCAGGTTGTGTACTGGTCATTGCACTTCCTGAGCCGGCACTTTCAGCCGGGTCGCGGAAATCCGATACGAGGTAAATGGTTTCAAAAACGCGGTTGAATTCCTGGCTCTGAAAGTTTTTCTTCAAAAGCCCGCCCCGGTAATTGTAGGTACCCCCTATTTTCACATCCCGCCTCGAAATGGCAATCCAGAATTCCTGCCCGTTTTCTTTTACCCGCAAATAAGAGTACCGTTCCGTGTTCATGGCTTCTTCTACCACAACCGTGTGCTCTTCCTGAGGAGTCGCAGGGGTGTTCCCGCCCTGTACAAGTGGCGCTTCCTGAAAAATAGGCGCGTCACTTTTTGCTCCGTCCGACTCTGCCTCAATTACTTTAGGCTTTGAATTACAAGCACTTAATGCTAAAACAAGTAAAATAAAGGTGAATATTTTCATGTTTGTACAATTATTCATTTTTAAACATCCAGCATTTATCTGTGGAGATAATCCGGTCGCTTTGTTCTTTTCGTGCTCAAAAAGGCAAGGGGTTTCAGGTGAAAATCAGAGCCTTCACGGCAAATGTCACTAAAATCGTTGGATGATTTTAGTATTAAACCGATGCAAGGTATCTGTTTTATTGTCGAACGTGCCTTCGTAATACACATAAAATGCCAGTTTACGCGTCAGGTTCACCGAAAGATCAAGTCCTGCAATCTGCTGTTGAATGGCGTACTCATAGGTATTGTATTTGTAATCGACCATCCGGAAATACAAATCGCTGGTTAATTTCCCGGGAATGAGTTCTTTCGTAATCCTGACTCCGAATATTTTGCTGTCCAGGTAATTGGTTTGCAGCAAGTTTGCCGTGATGGAAGCCGATGCTTTTATCCAGGGTATCCGACTGAAATTGAGGTAGGTGTTGAGATTTTTTGACGAGTTGGCTTCGCTTTTTTGAAACCGCCAACTTGCATTTACGCCCCACGTGATGGTTTTAAACGGGCGATAATTTACATTCAACCGAAGCCCCTGGCGGGTTTCGTCGTCAATGAGCTGGTCGATATAACTTTTAAACGATTCGTAATAAATGATGTTTTTGCGGTTATCATAAGATGCCGATACATTGATTCTTTTTGACAACTTGTACCGCAGCGACAGGTACAGGTTGGTCAAACTCAGGGAATTGCTAACCGTATCGTGGATGTTCTGGTACAGGTCAAGCTCAAGCGAGCCAAATACATTCAAGTCTTTTACCAGCGAATTGGTGTGTTGAAAATACAGGAAACGCCGATCTGTTTTGGCCTGGTTTTTTTGCTCGATAAACGCAAAAGTAGTCTGAACCATCTTGTTGTCTTTGTTGGTATTGTGCCCAACATACGCACCAACCTGAAACAGATTCAAATTCAATCCATAATCCTGGAAATCAGGCCTCGAACCGGCAATCGCCCCTACCAGCAGATTGCCAAAACCTTTTTCCGCCTGGATGCCATCAATAGCCCCCATACTGGAAATGCGCTGGTTGATTTTCCGGCCTACCGTGATGCTTGATTTTTTATCTAAATCGTATTTTACAGCAAACGAATATACCTTTAATGCATCCTGAAAATTGGTCGTCACTTCCTCCCATTCCCCGAGGGTATGCCGGAAGGTGATGTAGCTATCCATCGAAAATCTTGAGTTTCCGATATTGTTTCCCTGAAGGGTAAAAGCATAGCGCATCCGGTGGGTCGCTTCCGATCCGTATAGGTTACTGTATGAAGCAGCAGATACCCGCCCCCTTATTTTTTCTTTATAATCACCAGTTCCGGTTTCCTTTTCAGGATCTGAAAGGATGGGTTCGGAAGATGCTTTCGCCAGCGTGTCAACCAGAGGTGGTACTACGGGAGATTCTTCTTTCTCCTGTATTTTTTTAACTGGTACTCTGGCAGAAAAGACCTCTCCGACCTTTATTTTCCGGCTGAGCAGCGACGAACAAACGCAGGAAGTTGAAGATTTGTCTTTGACAACCAAGCACGGCTGCAAGCGCTCGTTGTTGTTGCCGGAATACAACGTGTCTCCTTTATTGATGCCTTCGGTAGCTGTAAATTTGACATATACATTTTGTGAGGAAACATAGGATACCGTTCCTTCCACCAGTGCCGTTTCATTTTGACCAAACAAGATGCCGGTGCAAAACAAAAACAACAAGATAACCATCGCATATTTCATGGCAAAATAATTAGTCTTCGCCATCCGGGTGGCAGGCAAAGCAAGCTTGACTGTTGTACTGGTATCCTGAAACATCTTCGTGCATATTGGCAAGTTCTGCCGGGTTATCGTGCTCATGGCAATCAATACAACTGAACAGGCCGAAATTGCCCGGAGTCGTATGACATTCTGCACATTGATTCCATTCCCCGTCGTGTTTGCCGCTGTAAATCGGGAAATATTGGTTGTCATGATCAAAAGTGGCAGGCATCCAACCATTTACACTATGGCAGGCAAGGCAATCCGTCGGGAATCCTGCGGCATTATGATCGGGATTATTCGCTGAATTGTACTCTGCGAGGTGGCAGCCCACACAGGTATTGGGTGTATTGATGTAATTGCCGTTGTGACAGGCGGCACAATCATTCGCTATGGCCGCGTGAGCCCCGCTCAATACCCAATAGTTATTGTGAATCGGGAAAGTTGCCGGATCCCAATCGGGGTTGGTGGTATGGCACATGGCGCAATCATTCGGAATGCCCAGAGCTACGTGGTTCGGGTTGATGCTGGTATTGTAATCAGACAAATGGCAACCTGCGCAGGTGTTTGGAGTATTGGTGTAGTTGCCCTGGTGGCAGGCGTTG
>JABWAJ010000401.1 GCA_013361075.1 Saprospiraceae bacterium
CGCGTTGTACTCAAAAGATTTAAGGGCATAGGCGTCGTAAGCGGTCGTAAAAATCACTACGGGCACTTCGTCTAAAGACTCCAGCAATTCAAATCCGTTCGCGCCTGGCAACTGGATGTCGAGGAACAACAGATCAACTTCTGTTTTGCCCAGCAAAGTCTTAGCCTCTTCTGCATTGGCCGCTTCACCAATTACTTCCACTTCGGGATGCGCCTGAAGCAGCGTCAGCAATTCTACCCGGGCCAGCCTTGAATCTTCTACAATAATTGCTTTCATGTGTCTGATTTTGATGCCGGCCATTCCAGCGGCAAGCGCACGGTTGAATAAACCATCCCTTCGCCGGAGGTGATTTGAAAATGAGCCCGGTCGCCGTACAACAAATGTAGTCGTTCGTGGATATTGGCCATCCCTATACCCAGGCGATCCTCCAGATTAGGTGTTTCCGGTGAAAAAACGCCGGGATTGGCTACAATGATTTCCAGATCATTCCCGCGGCGGCAAACCTGAATGTCTATGGCTCCACCTTCGGGCCTTTTGCCAACACCGTGTTTAATTGCATTTTCTGCCAAAAGCTGAATCAGCATCGGGGGGATCAGGGCTGGTTTTAAAGCCTCCGGCAAGTCAATGCGGGTACTGAGCCGGTCTTCGTACTGGATGGCCATCAAGGCTAAATAGTCTCCGGTGATTTCGATTTCCTGCGCTAGCGTTGTTTTTTCGTAGCTGGTGGACGTAAGCGAATACCGCAGCAAATCCGACAAATGCGTGATCATGGAACGAGCCTGTTGAGGATTTTCCAATACCAAGGCCCGGATGTTGTTGAGGGCATTGAACAAAAAATGGGGCTGTACCTGCGCCCGCAACTGCCCGAGCTGGGCATCGCGCAATGCAATTTGCAGTCGCCATTTTTCGGCTTCATTCCGTTTGGAATTCATAAAATAATGGTAAGCAAAATAAATGGCCGACCAGGCAATAATGAGGATGATGCCATTAAAAAATACGCCAAAAAACCATTGATAAAAAGGCAGATCGGGCAACCCCAATAGAAATGCCGAAGGCTTGGCAATCATGGAAAAACAGAAACTCCAAATGCCCGCCACAAGTGTAGAAGCGACCAGCACCGGAAAAATCAGGCGCAGTGGCGGCTTCGTTTTCCAGCCCTGCCATAGAATCACCTGCCGGTACGCCAGGGTAGCCGCAAAACCCGTCACGCCAGCCATGAATTCAATGACCATCCACCGGAAACTGAATTTTACCGATTGCTGTAGCGCGAGATTGCCAAAGGTGAACAAAGCCCAGCCGCCTGTTTGTGCCATCCAAAATGGGGAAAATCGGTTCATGCCCGATAAATTCTTTGACGTTGTTCAATTTATGTATTCCTATCCTCACTGCAACCGGGATTTAACCAATTCAGTGGCGTGAGCAGAGAGGTGTCCCTTCGAGGAGCGCCCTCTCTTGCTCTCCCGCAGCTATCCGCTTATCAACACAGCCCTACTTACAACGCTGCCCAATCCATTCGGTCATCAAACCCAGTGCCTCCGGCGAAAACGTTTCGGCAATTTTTGCGTATTCCGACGGGTTACCTGTTTCCGTGTGCTGGAACAAATGGTTGAGTTTGGGCAAAACCTGGATCGTATAATCCGGGTGTTTTGCTTTTTTTAGTGCTTTTTCAATCGGCGGAATGTTCTGCGCCGGGTCAACCTGAAGGTCTTTTTCACCGTTGAGAATCAGCAAAGGACACCGAACTTTTGAAAATAAAGGGGCGGGTTCGTGGGTCAGAAAAAACCGCATCCAGGGGGTATTCAGTTGTTTTATTTGCTGATCAATGGCCTGATCCAAGGGTTCAAAATCCGTGCGGGCTGCTGCTGACAGCTTCGGGATTTCCCGTTGCAAATAAGCCCGGATGGCTTGTTCTGCCTGGGCGCTATCGGCTTTTTTTCGCAAAATTTTGAAGACACCTTTTGACAGAGCCAACTGTTCCTGAATCACCGATTCGGGTTTTTCACCCACCGCATCTATCAGCTTGGATTGGTGCAAAATGACTTTTTCCCCATTGACGCCAGGGCCTGCCAGCAAAACGGCAAAAGCCACCTCCGGCAGTTTTGCGGCCACCATCGGCGCTACCAGACCGCCTTCGCTGTGGCCGATCAGACCTACCTGGGCAGGGCGAATATCCGGTCGCTGGCGCAAAAACTTCACCGCAGCGGCTACATCGGTGGCAAAATCAGCCGAAGTTGCCGCCTGAAAATCTCCTTCCGATGCGCCAACACCCCGATCATCGAAGCGCAGCACCGCGATGCCTTTGCGCGTCAGGTAGTCTGCAATGACCAAAAATGGTTTGTGGCCAAGCAACGCTTCATCCCGGTTTTGCGGGCCCGATCCGCTGATGAGGATCGCTGCCGGCCATGGGCCTTTGCCTTCCGGCAAGGTCAGGGTGCCAGCCAATTTTATGCCGCCCGCCTTTTCATTGGCAAAAGTAAGGTCTTCTGCACGGTAGGGAAACGGAGGTTTCGGTTCCTGCGGGCGCTCTGACTTTTCAGCTTCGAGCACTTTTCTGCCTAACGTCAGCGGAATGCCCTGGCTGCCCTGGGTAAAAGTGCCTGCAAAACTTTCGGAGGCCGCCTGCCACTCGCCTTTGTAAGTGACGCCGAGGTTGGGCATGGCAAATGTCAACACCGGTGCGGCATACTTAATTTCGCCTGCCGGCAAACCAAAAGCACCCTGATCCGGACTGTCCAAAGTAGCTTTCAGGCCATCGCCCTCCTGCTGGATGTGCAGAACCAGGCGCAGTTTCATGCCCTGGATGTCCAATTGTCCGTGCCAGTCGCCAGTAATGTCCTGCGCAAATAAAAGGTTGGCAAATCCGGTTGCGAGCAATAACAACAGTGGTTTGATCATGATTTAATTGTTTTTCGGGCAAGGTACAGGCCGAAAAAGCATCCGGCAAGCAAAAAGGGATGAGCGGTTCAACCGCGTGACAAGCGGTTTATTTTTTCCACAATTGTTGCCACCAGTTTTTTTCGGTATGGTTTTGAGTCTGCAAATGTTGCAACGCCGGCTCAATCCCCTGTGTAGTCATTCGGGTAAAAAATCATGTTGGGTCATGTCTGCTGTTTAATAAAGGAACACCTATAAACCATCCTGAAAACACCAGCAAGTTATTGGTAAAAATAGAGAAAAATATCCTATTTTGCAGGACAATCTTCAAGCTAAAAGCTACCCGACTATGAAAAAATCCTGTTACCTGCCAGGGATACTATGCCTGGCGTTTACCTTCCATCTTTCTGCAGCCAATATCCGCGTAACTGATTTAAAAACAGAAACATCCGGTAGTAACCTGATTGTGCGCTGCACCCTTGCCTGGGACAATGCCTGGCGCGACCCGGCGATGAACAGCCACGACGCTGCATGGATTTTTCTAAAATTCAAACCCAACGACCCGGAATACAACAGCCGGCATTTGTTACTGCGGCCCAAAGGACACCACGTTCCAGGCCAAAGCGATAACCATCCCGCACCCGAACTTGAAGTCAGTGCCGACCACGTAGGCATGTTTGTTTACCTGTCCAAAAACTACCGGGGCAATGTCGCATGGGCCCTGGAATTGGTCTTCGATCCTGCAGGATTGGGGCGTCTCGACCACAAAGACGGGGTATGGACGCTGCATGCCATAGAAATGGTGTTGGCTCCGGCGGGCGCATTTACGCTGGGGGATCCGGAGCCGGCAGCACAAAAAGCTGCTTCTTTTTTCCAGGTTGGAGAAAATGGAGGAAGAAACGGGCTTTACACCATTCAGGAAGAAAATCAACCCATTCCGGTAGGCAATGCGCCGGGCGACCTGAACTATCAGGCCTCCGAACCGGAGTACCAGGGCGATGGTAAAGGCCCGGTCCCTGCAGCATTCCCAAAAGGTGTGGCAGCTTTTTACACCATGAAATACGAAATTACACAAGGGCAATATGTGCAGTTTTTAAACGCTCTTGGCAGTCAGGCGAGTTATTTCCGGGCCAATTTTGCGGGAAAAGATTACGAAAAAAACCGCGGGAGCATTTACATGGACAACGGCCTGTATGCTGCCAAAAGCCCTCAACGACCGCTCAATTTTGTCAGTTGGGACGATGGCTGTGCTTTTGCAGATTGGGCAGGTTTGCGCCCTATGACCGAACTCGAATTTGAAAAGGCCTGTCGGGGAGCTTCCGAACCCATTCCGCACGAATTTCCATGGGGAACGGCGGAGAAGCAACACCTTGCCCGTTTTGTAGATCTGGACGACGAAGTGAAATACCGTGATGGCATAACCGAAAGCCAGTTAACCGCAAGCAACCGCCCTGTGTTTGGAGCAGCTGCCTGCGGAGCTTTAGACCTGGCCGGAAGTTTGTGGGAACGGGTAGTGAGCATCGGGCATCCGCTTGGGCGTGCCTATCTCGGCACCCACGGCGACGGACGCGTCAGTGGTTATGGCTTTGCCACAAACGAAGATTGGCCGCGGGGCGACGACGAACGCAGTGGCGGCTTTGGTTATCGTGGCGGCGGCTATTACGAGCACGGCAAACCAGAAGGCGATTTCAACCCCCACAGTCCCATTGGCTGGCGCAACTTTGCAGCGTGGAGTGGCGGACCCCGTTCCATCGCCTATGGGTTTCGTTGTGTTCGTACGCGTTAATTCCCCTCCATTTCTGCCTGCAATTTATCGACCTGATCACCAAGAAAGGTCAGGAAAATTTTCATTGTTGCGCCTGGATTGGAGGCTGGTAGTGCCAGCTGGATTTGACCTTCGCTTTCGTAAATGGCTTTGACGGGATTTCTGCCGCTGTCTTCGCTGAGCATCTGCAGCATCCCGATCAAACGTTCCTGACCATTGCGTTCTACAATGCCTGGTGAATAGTGTTTTTTAACAAAATCGGTTGCTTTTTCAGGCGAAAAATCTGCCAACACAGCCAACATGGCCTGGGCCGCTTTCTGGCGACCGTTGGCCGGAAAGTGCTCCATGGCTACAGGTTGCCAGTTGGATTTGGCCGGCAATTTTCCCGTCATCAGGATTCGGATGACCTCATCGTTGAGCCGAAATAAGCGCACATTGGCATCATTGCTGGAAGCAACCAGGCAAAGGTCGAGTTCTGGAAACCAACGGAAGTCGGCGCGGAAAATGCCGTTACCGCCATTGTGTTCAATGCTCTCGCCTCCATTTAAAACCGCATAGCCATAGCCATAGAAGGAACCGCCTTCGCCTTCGGAAACATGTGGTGTGGTTTGCAGTTTAAGGGTCTCGGGTTTCAGGATCTTGTTCCCGCGAAGGGCAAGGTACCATTGAATCATGTCCTTGGCCGACATCAGCAGGCCCCCGTTCGCTTTCAGGTGCCAGTGGGGTTCTTTACCGTTCCAGGGTTTGTCCCGGGAGGTTCCCCAATCCGATCCATCCTTCAGGTAGCCGTGGGTCAGCAGGTTGTAATCAGCTGCCGGGTTGTCATAGCCTGCCGTTTTCATGCCTGCCGGCACAAAGATATATTTTTGCAAAAAGGCGCTGTAATTCATGCCGCTTACCTGTTCTACGATTATGCCCAGCAGGGAATATCCAACATTGCTGTATTCAT
>JABWAJ010000402.1 GCA_013361075.1 Saprospiraceae bacterium
GTACTACGACGGGCTCAATGTCATCCTGCTGCACCATGTGGGCAAAATTGCGGAAATTCTGTTTTTCCTCATCGGTGCCATGACCATTGTGGAATTGGTGGACCTGCACAAAGGTTTTTCGGTCATCACGGGCCGGATCAAAACCGACAGCAAGCGCAAAATGCTCATCATCATCTCCGTACTCGCTTTTTTCCTTTCGGCAGTGCTGGACAACCTGACGACGACCATCGTGCTCATTTCGCTTTTGCGCAAATTGGTGCCCAACCGCGAAGACCGCCTCTGGTATGCATCCATAGTCGTCATTGCCGCCAATGCCGGTGGCGCCTGGACGCCCATCGGAGACGTAACGACCACCATGTTGTGGATTGATAAAAAGGTATCTACCCTGCACCTCATCGAAATATTGTTCATTCCTTCTGTCGTGTGCCTTGCTGTTCCTGTGCTGGTGCTTTATTTTTCCAAAACCTTTTCCGGGAAACTGGCCGCGCCTGACCTCAACCTGAGCGGCGAAAAAGAAAAGCAAAAATTGCTGAGCAGCAATGTGATGTTCATTGCCGGGATCAGCGCCCTGATTTTCGTTCCGGTTTTCAAAGCATTGACCCACCTTCCTCCCTATATCGGTATGGCACTTGGCCTCGGCGTTGTTTGGCTGATCTCAGAATACATCCATCCCGAAGAAGATTTTTCGGAAGAACGCAAACACAAATACACCGCCCTCCATGCGTTGTCGCGCATCGAAATGTCGAGTATCCTCTTTTTCCTGGGCATTCTGCTGGCGGTGGGTTCGTTGGAAACGATGATGGTTGTAGGCCCCGATGGCACCCAAATGGGGCTTCTGCAAAGTTTGGCAGTGCGGCTCGAGACGGCAGTTCCCGATCAGAACATCGTCATCATCCTGATCGGCGTGTTGTCGGCCGTGGTTGATAACGTACCCCTCGTAGCAGCTACAATGGGCATGTATGACAACCCAATAGATGACCACCTCTGGCATTTCATTGCGTATTCTGCGGGTACGGGGGGCAGCATGCTCATCATTGGTTCAGCAGCCGGCGTTGCTGCCATGGGTATGGAGCGCATTGATTTCATCTGGTACATGAAAAAAATCGCCTGGCTGGCTGCCCTTGGTTTTCTGGCAGGCGCCTTAATTTTTATTCAATTGTCAAAGTTGTATTAGTCCGGCGATTTTGCCTGCATAGCCCCACATATTGTCGTTGAGATTAAAAATTACGGGCAGGGGAACATAAATTTGCCCCCGAAAGCCAACCATATTTCATCAAACGGCATTATGAACAAGTATATAACCAATCGAGACATGCAGAATTTATCGTTCAGGGGAACAGGACTATTGTTGGGGATGTTAGTGCTGGCAGTCGCTTGCGGGCCCAATCCGGAGCACCAGATTGTTGGGCAATGGCAGGCGGTAGCTGTGCTGGAAGAAGGAGACTCACTTGAAGTTGATCCTCAATACATTAAACTGGCCTTTGGAAAAAATAAAGACTATTCCTACAACGGCCCGCTTAAATACGAAGAATCGGGCAGCTATTACGTAGAGTCGAAATACCTGTACACCCTGGATACCCTGAACCAGGCTTCAACAGAAAAAGCCGTTGAGATCGTAAAACTGACAGAAGATTCCCTTCAGCTGTTAATGAAAGAAGGCGCCCGCGAGCGCCTTCTCAAGTTCGTTAAAGTCCGGTAATCAAAGTTCCAGATCTATGTCAAACGCTTCGTGCCAGGGCAGGCCGCAGCGATTCAGTTCCGTCATAAATGGGTCGGGATTCAGTTGTTCTACGTTGAAAACGCCTTTTCCCGACCATTTGCCTTGAAGCACCATCATGGCACCGATCATGGCGGGGACACCGGTGGTATAAGATACCGCCTGGGTGCCCGTTTCTTTGTAAGCTTCCGGGTGGCTGCAATTGTTCCACACGTAATAGGTGCGCTCTTTGCCGTCTTTGATGCCACGAATGCGGCATCCGATGGACGTAAAGCCGGAATAGTTTTCGCCAAGATCGCCGGGATCGGGCAGTACTGCTTTCAAAAACTCCAGCGGTACAATGTCCACGCCTTTGAAGCGCACCGGCTCGATGCCAGCCATTCCAATGTTCTGGATGACACGCAGGTGGGTAAGGTATTCATCGCCGAAAGTCATCCAGAAACGCGCCCGTTTCAGGGTCGGAAAATGCTTCACCAGGCTTTCCAGTTCTTCGTGGTACAGCACATAGGAGTTTTTCGGGCCGATTTCCGGGTAGTTCAGCGCTTTCATGACAGAATGGGGCGGAATTTCCACCCACTCCCCGTTTTCGTAATACCGTCCGTTTTGGGTAATTTCCCGGATGTTGATTTCCGGGTTAAAATTGGTGGCAAACGCTTTGCCGTGGCTGCCTGCATTGGCATCTACAATGTCGAGGTAGTGAATTTCATCAAAGTGGTGCTTGACAGCATAGGCGGTAAAAACATTCGTTACCCCCGGGTCGAAACCACAGCCCAGCACCGCCATGAGGCCACGTTCCGCAAAGCGCTCCTGGTAAGCCCACTGCCAGTGGTATTCGAATTTGGCAACGTCTTTCGGCTCGTAATTTGCTGTATCTAAATAGTTGACGCCCGTTTCCAGGCAAGCATCCATGATGGTAAGATCCTGGTAAGGCAGGGCAACATGGATGACAATATCGGGTCGGAAAGAGCGGATCAGGGCGACCAGTTCGGGTACGTTTTCCGCATCTACCGAAGCGGTTTCAAAGCTTTTGTGCCCGGTGTCGCGTTTCACCGCAGCAGCAATTTCATCGCATTTGGATTTGGTACGGCTGGCAAGCAGGATGTCCGAAAATACATCCGGATGCTGGGCGCATTTGTATGCTACGACCCGGCCAACGCCGCCTGCACCGATAATAAGCGCTCTTGACATGAATTTTTCAAATTTGTGTTAATGGAAAAATGCGCTCAAAGGTAGGGAAAGTTTGGGAATCAGCACACCGTTGGCCGGGCCGCAATTCAATGCCTGCATGTACCCGCTTTTGCCAGCCTCAGCCTGCCAACTGGCTGCAAACCACTTTTCCAAACTGCCCGCCTTTGCCGATCCGCTCAAACGCTGCCTGCCCTGCTGAGAGCGGGAAAACGCTGTCCACAACGGGCACGATGCGGTGTTGGGTCACAAATTGTACCATTTCGCTGAATTCCTGGTCGTTTCCCATCGTCGTGCCGAGTATGGAGAGCTGTTTCCAGAAAACCGGTTGCAGACTCAGTCCCGACACAGCCCCCAGCGTGCCGCCGTACGTAACGATGCGCGCGCCGGGATTGCAGATTTTCGGTAAAAGGGCAAAGCCATCTCCGGCGGCACTGTCTATGATCAGGTCGAAACCACCGGCTTGTTGTTGCAGTTGTTTTGACCATTCGGCTTCCCGGTAATTGGCGCCGCCCTGTCCGCCCATCTCGCGGGTGCGCTCGATGTTGGCATCGCTGCCCGAGGTCACCCACACCTGCGCACCGGCTGCCACGGCCAGCTGAAAAGCCAGCAGGGCCACGCCCCCACCCGCTCCGGTGACGAGTACCCGGTCGCCCGCCCGAAGCTGCCCCTTGGTGAACACTGCCCGATAGGCCGTCAGACCTGCCAGGGGCAGGGCCGCAGCCTGTTCCATGCTCAGGTGCGCCGGTTTGTCGTACAACTGCCGGGCCGGCACCGACACCCATTCTGCAAAAGTTCCGGGATGGGGCAGCCCCAGAATTTGAAAGCTTTTGGAGGGAAACGCCGGGTGGTCGCCCCAGTTGAACGCCGGGTTGATGATCACCTCGCGCCCATCGGCCACCCCTGCCCCGTCCGACCCCAGGATGATGGGGTACACAATGCCGGGGTATTGCCCCTGCGTGATCCACCAGTCGCGGCGGTTGAGCGCGGCGGCATGGAGCTGCACGAGTACTTCGCCTTCGGCGGCTTCGGGCATGGGCACGTCTCCGTAATGCAAAGGCGCATCTTTTTGGGTAAGGACAAGGGCTTTCATGTCTAAGCTCAGGATGTTGGTGAACAATGGAATCGTAACAAAGGGCCGTTTGACAAGTTCAAATATAGGGATTTTGGGAGATGGTGGGCTGCCCGTGTTTGTGCATTTATTTGTTCCGGGAAATCGGAGCGGGTGGAGCCTGGCCGGGTTATTGGAACAGGTGGGTGTAAAGCGTGTTGAATTGGTTGACATCAGAAATTTGCCAAGGCCTAAAAGGACGGACACGATTGCTGCATTTGTTGAAATCCAAAAAATCGTTAAATTTGTATCAAATTAAGTTTGCTATGGAACAACTCCTTTTAAAAGAATATAACAACCTACCTGCCAATCTTCAAATTGAGGTGCTACACTTCATCCAATTCCTTGCACAAAAAGCAAAAAATCAGCAGGATACGCCCAATCTAAAGCCCGAAAAGCGTGCACCACTAACCTTTGCCGACTTCCATTTTCCTGAGAATGGTTCGACTTACAGCCGTTCGGAAATTTATGGTGATGATGGCAGGTAGTATATTTATTGATACGAATATTCTTGTGTATGCCAACAATGCACTTTCGCCACTCTGTGACGCCTCACGCAGGAAGCTGAATGAGTTAGCTGTGAATTACAAGAATCTGTGGCTAAGCAGGCAGGTGTTAAGAGAATTTGCGTCGGTGGTCAGCCGGGAAATGGTGATTGCTAAACAACCTGATTTTGAAAACCTGGAACGTGTTATCCGTCAATTTGAAAGTGATTTTTTAATAGCAGAAGACGCTGCGATTGTAACAGACCTTTGGCTTCAATTACTTAAAGAAACTCAATCTGCCGGAAAACAGGTACACGACACAAATATTGTTGCAACTATGCTGGTCAACAATATTGACACCTTACTTACCCACAACGTTTCTGATTTTAATCGCTTTTCTCATTTGATTACGGTTTTACCGTTAGTATAGGGCATATACCAGCCGGAGACGGCGGGCTGCCTGCGTTTGTGCATTTATTTGTTCCGGGAAATCGGAGCGGGCGGAGCCTGGCCGGGTTATTGGAACAGGTGGGTGTAAAGCGTGTTGAATTGGTAAAAGCAAAAATTTGCTCCCCCCTACGATAAAGAGCAGGGAATGAGACAGGCAGCTATTCCACACGTTGCAGACGCTCTGTACCGGAGAGCATCGGCAGTGCATAAAAGCAGTGAATGAATTCGACACACCAAGTTCTGAAAACGAGTTTGTCAGCACTTCATTGGAACCTGCAATCTTGTCGCATGGAGTCGCCATACAGCGCCCCGAAAGGCGGATCGGCTCGCGGTGGGCAGGGTTGCGGGTGAGGCGCCTATTTTTGCCTTTCAGGCACCTTTGCGCAGGTTAAACAATGAACATCAGCCAGATACACCTGTGCTTTTGACGTGAAAACCAGGCAAAAATCAGCGGCGGGCCGAGGAGCCAACCTGAAGCCAGGATAAAGATCAAATCGTCAGTTTTCCCGACTTTTAAATCTGAAAACCAGGGCGCATTATGGCGACAAGCCTTTTTGTCTACTTTTTGGGCTCAAAAAGTAGAAATAAACCAGGAGCAATGACCATCCGGCTAAATTC
>JABWAJ010000403.1 GCA_013361075.1 Saprospiraceae bacterium
GTTGCCCTGGAAATTCATCGCTATTTTTTCAATGGTGCGCCGAATGGCGAGGTTGTGGCGATAATTTTGATCCCAAATAATGTCCCGGCCTGCATACCCGGCCTGGGTCAGGTAATAGACTAATTTTTTCTGCTGCAACGAAAGTTTGTCGAAACCGGGAATCTGATACCGGAGAATTTTTTTGTCCGAAAAACTCTCGGAAATCCAGACAAAGGTATCTACAGGCGCCACCACCTGAGTAGCTGCCTTTTGGTTTGACTTGGAAGCGTCATTCTGCTTGCAGGCACTTGCCATGGAGAGCAATGCGAACAACGAAAGCAATATTTTTTTCATATCCCCTCTACTTTAAAAACATGGTGCAAATTAGAAAAAAAGTCCTATTCCTTTACTTTTTTCTCCTCAAGGTAAGCCAGGATCATCCTGATCAGCTCGAAGCGGATTGTACCGCCACAGGCATCGTATATGGGCTTTAACCGGTATGGCGGACCATCTAACCCGCGCAACGCCGATTTTACCTGTTGAATTTCTTCTGCCGTTGCCAATTTCCTGATGGGGATATCCGCTCCGGCTTCAATGAGTTGCAACAGGTGTTCGTATATGGTTCCAACACTGAGATTTCGTTCCCGGGCAATGATTTCCGGTTTGACGCCTTCCTGAAAAAACTCCAGGGTGACCTGCAGGGTCGCCGGCGATTTTGGCTTGGGCGTTTTGACCGGTTTGGCAATTTTGACCACGCCAGGCTTGTCGGGCATGCCCGTTCTGCGCGCATAGTCGTTGATGGCTTTGAGGAATTCAACGCCGAACTGTTGCATTTTCTTTTCGCCCACCCCCGAAATATCCTGCATGTCCCATTCATCGCGGGGCACCACAGCGGCCATTTCTTCTAAAGTAGCATCGCTGAAAATGAGGTACGGAGGCACGCCTTGCTTTTGCGACAAGCGCAGACGCAATTGCCGGAGTTCTTCAAACAATTCGCCCCGCGAACGCTGGCGTTCTTTCGTCACTTTGACCTTTGCCTGCTCGGCCTCCATGCGTTCCCGGAGTGTGGCCATCCGCACAAGGGCTACTTTTTCATTTTCAAACAGCACCCGGTGACTGGCCGGAGTGAGGCAAACCACATGATGCCGATCCGGTGCCAGTTCTATATAGCCAAGGTTAATCAACTGGTGCAGATAATGCTGCCACTCGCCATAGCCAATGTCGCGGCCTGCCCCGTAGGTTTTCAATTCGTGGTAGCCTTTTTCAAAAATCTCTTTTTTGCCCGAACCGCGTAACACGTCAATGAGCATGCCCATGCCGCTTTCTTCGCGCATCCGGTAGACCGCCGACAATGCTTTTTGGGCAATGACCGTACCGTCGAAAAACCGGGGCGGATCGCTGCACACATCGCAATTGCCGCAATTCCGGCTCAGGTCTTCACTAAAATAACTGAGCAAAATGCGCCGCCGGCAAGCCAGTGCTTCGGCGTATTGCTTCATGCGATCCAGCTTGGCCAGCTGGATTTCTGTATTTTCACTTTCGTTTTTGGAAATGATGTCCTGCAAAACAGCCACATCTCCGTAACTGTAAAACAACAGGGCATCGGCGCGGGCGCCATCCCGGCCGGCACGCCCAATTTCCTGGTAATAACTCTCTATGTTTTTGGGCAGGTTGTAGTGAATGACCCAGCGCACATTCGATTTGTCAATCCCCATCCCAAAAGCAACCGTCGCACAAATGACGGCAGTTTTGTCGTTGATGAAATCCTCCTGGATGCGCGACCGGTTTGCATCGGCCATCCCGGCGTGGTAACAGGCTGCCTGGATGCCTTTGGCCACCAGTTTGTCGGCCAGTTCCTCGGTGCTTTTCCGGCTCAGACAATAGACAATACCCGGTTGGCCCGGCCGTTGCCGGATAAAATTGATGATCTGCTCGATGCGCTTTTGGCCCGGCCGCACTTCAAGTGAAATGTTTGGCCGGTCGAAGGAGGCAATAAACGTTTCGGGGTCGCGAAGCGCCAATTGCTCCATGATGTCACGCCGGGTAACTTTATCCGCCGTTGCCGTCAGGGCAATCATGGGAATGGCCGGAAATTGCTGTTTCAAAAAGCGCAATTGGGCATATTCCGGCCGAAAATCGTGCCCCCATGCCGAAATGCAATGCGCTTCATCAATGGCAAACAAACTGATTTTTGCCCGCTGCAGCAACGGCAGGAAATTTTGGGAAACGACCTTTTCCGGCGAAACATACAGCAAATCAATGCGCCCGTTGAAAAAGTCATCCTCCGTTTGCCGGGTTTCTGTGCTATCCTGACTGCTGTTCAGAAACGCAGCCCGGACGCCGTTGGCCCGCAAACCTTCAACCTGGTCTTTCATCAGGGCAATCAGCGGAGAAACGACCACGCAAGCCCCCTCCATGGTCAGGGCAGGAATCTGGAAACAAACCGATTTGCCCCCACCGGTAGGCATCAGCACCAGGGCGTCTTTCCCTTCGTATACGCGCTCAATGATTTCGGCCTGCATGGGCCGGAATTGATCGTAGCCGAAGTACTTTTTTAATGCAGACCGAGCCTCTGTAAGATTAATCATGCAGCATGCTTCTTGATTAGTGTCAGTCTTCTTAATCCATTAACTAATAGAGAGGGCCTCACTTTGAGTGGCACCCTCTCTAACGACACCCTCTATAGTCATCCGACCCAGAGAGGGCCTCACTTTGAGCGACACCCTCTATAACGACACCCTCTATAGTAATCCGGACCCAGAGAGGGCCTCACTTTGAGCGACACCCTCTCTAACGACACCCTCTATAGTCATCCGACCCAGAGAGGGCCTCACTTTGAGTGACCCCCTCTATAACGACACCCTCTATAGTCATCCGACCCAGAGAGGGCCTCACTTTGAGTGACACCCTCTCTAATGACACCCTCTCTAGTCATCCGGCTGCTGAATGCTTCCTCGCAACATCCCGGTAGCGCATAAACACCAAACAACCGGCCACACAAAACACCATCGCCAGCAGGGTTGACAATTGCACGCCGAGCGGGTTTTGTACACTTTTACCCAGCAACAACAGCGAGGGAAAAATTAGGTTGGCCAACGAAATGCCCATTTTCATGGTCAGGTTGCGGGCCGCGTAAAACATACCCGCGTGCTGCTCCCCCGTGTCGGCTTCGTGCTGGTACAGGATATCGGCAATGATGGCCATCGGGACGATGCCGAATACCGCCAGCGGGAAACCGGACAGCAAAGAAAGGGTATAAAACAGGAAATTTTTTGAAACCGGCAACAATCCGGAAATGGTGGTCAGGCCGAAAATAACACTAAAAATAAGAAAGGCCGCAATCACCGTTTTTTTCTTTCCCGCCCGCCGAACGATCACATTAACCGGCCAGTACAGCAACAGACTGGCCACAAAACTGATGGTTAAAAACAGGGTTGCCTGCTCTTTCGGGAAACCCATCAGGATGGTGACATAGTACCCTACCCCTGACTGAATAAACGTCAGGGCCAGCCAGTACATCAGGTCGGCTATGGCAAAAGGGATAAAATTCCGGTTTTTAAACACAGCCTTTACGGCATGAAAGGCATTGGCCTCGACTTTTGATTGCCGGCAATAGCGCGATTCTTTTAAAAAGAACACCGGTACCAGCATAAAAACCAAAGAAATCAAGGCAAAAAGGCCGATGGTGGTTTGAAAAGCATGCGTAACTTGCTGGTGTTTCTGAAAATAAGATTGCAACGCATAGGCGTTACTCCCGATCATAAAGCCCAGGGCCCAGGCAACGGAAGTGACTGTGCTGATGCGCATCCGATCGGCAGGGTGATGCCCCATTTCGCCAATCAAAGCGGTATAGGGAATGACATAAATCGTCATGAACAGGTAAAACAGCAAAATGCCGAGGGTGAGCCAAATGCCATTGAGCGTGCTTTCTCCGGGCGTTAACGGAGCAAAAATCAAAAAGGAAAACAGGGCAAAAGGCCCCGCGGCGATGGCCATGAATTTTTTTCGCTTGCCAAACCTGGAAGTGGTGCGGTCTGACCAGTTTCCCACAATCGGATCGGTGATGGCGTCAAAAAGGCGACCACCAAAATTGATGAGCCCAATGAGCGCCACTCCCAAAATGGAACCCTGGTAAATGAAAGCCGGGAACAAAGCACCGGATGCCGACTCGGGCGGCAGGTAAAAATACACCAGCAGGTTAGCGGCGCCAAAACTCGCCAGCGACCAACCCAACTGCCCTACGGCATAAATGATGATTTGTGATAACGGCGGACGTTCTGCAAGCATGCGTTTGGTTTTCTGCCTGCCAAATTAGGCAATTCTCCCAATTTGCGGAACGCAGGTTTTCCACATCCGGCCAGCTATTGTCTGCCCAAACAAAAATGGCCCCGAAAAGAGCATCCGGAGCCATTTAATTGCATTCGAGAATCTGTTTTTCGCCCTAACGCGAAAACCGAGGTGTCATTTCCATAGCTTTATCTACCTGAAGCAAGAGCGCTTATTGGGTTCTTTGGTAAAAGTAGGCGCAGTATTTCGATTGAAAAAACCATGTTTGGGGTAAGATCAGGTTTCTGAGGCACCCAGAAATATTTAAGTTGCCTGTTTCGCAATGGTTTTAGAGGAAAAGTATCCAGTTTTCAGTTTTTCCTATGCAAGTTGGGCATACCTTTTTATTTCCCCCTACTGCTCCTGACGTCCACCTATGGGTTGTTTCTATATTTTTAATTTTAAATACCAGAAAATTTTAACTGAGTAAAATATTTTTAAAATAAAGTAATCTTATTACCTAAACCACGGAATCAAGGCGTTCGTCCGTTTCCGGTATTCCTGATAGGCCGGATTGTTGCGGTAGCGGCGCTCCAGCATGGGCACGCCGGACACAAATACCAGCAAAAACGTGATGGTCAGCGGACTGACGATGGCCCACCAGCCCTTTTCAAGCGGCAAAACGACCAGAAACAATCCCCACCAAATCAGGATTTCGCCAAAGTAGTTGGGATGGCGGCTGTACCGCCACAGTCCCGTTTGCAGCACCGCTTCTTTGTCTTTCCGGGTTTTGAGGAATTGCATCAACTGATAATCGCCGACCGCCTGAAAATAAAATCCGACCGCCCAGATGCCGGCGCCCAAAAACGTAAAGATCCCCGTTTCGTTGCTTCCGAAAGTTCCTGCAACCCAAAGCGGCGCCGCAATGACCAGCAAAAACAATCCCTGCAGTAGATAAACCTGGAGGTAAGAGCGCAGAAAAAACCACCTCCCCCACTCTACCCGCCATTGTGCGTACCGAAAATCTTCTGTTTTGCCCCGGTTCCGCCAAAAAATATGGCCCGACAACCGCAATGCCCAGATGGCGGTGAGGCCATACACCAACAAGGAAACAGCGGTAAGGCCCCGGGTGCTGGCTAAGTAGAGGGCGATCAGGGCATAGCCCAGGCCCCAGGCCACGTCGGCCACGTCATTCCGCCGGGCTGCCAGCCATACAATAAACCAGGCGGTGGCGTAGCAGAATACCAGCACGGCGATGTCAAAAAATGTTTCCCAAATCATAATTTTACGTGTTGTGTGATGGCTTCAACGTGGC
>JABWAJ010000404.1 GCA_013361075.1 Saprospiraceae bacterium
ACTGTCTGAACAGAACCGGTAGCGTCTTCCCGCTTCACCGTACCGTAGCCAATCACAACAACTTCATCGAGTACCTGGCCCGCAACAAGGCGAATGTCGAGCTTGTCAGAGCTACCGATCGCAACTTCCTGCGAATTATAACCCGTATAGCTGAAAACCAGCCTCGTTGCACCTTCGGGCACCTTCAGAGAGTAGCTGCCATCTACATCGGTAATCGTACCTTCAACGGTACCCACTACCAGGATATTGGCACCGATCAGGGTTTCCCCCGATACAGCGTCCGTTACTACGCCAGTGATCGTCCGCTGGCCATATAGAAAGCCGGGGGCCAATACCACTGCGAGTATCAACACAGTTAGGTTAATAAATTGTCTCATACAATTATCATTAGTTAAAAAAATACAAGTAGTTGTAGGTAGGTGACAAGACTGAAAAAGTACTACTAGTCTGATGTGATATAGGGAATAAATTTGGCCTGGGGGATTGACGTGCAAATATAACTCAACCTGTCTGAAATTTTAAATAATTTAATGCTAAAGTTGCACTAAGGAGTTTCTGATAATGGCTGTTCCCCTGCCCAACAAAGACCAGTTTAAAAAGAACAAATTAAGCCAGGCCGCCGCTACCGGATTTCCAGAATCAATGCGCTCCTGGGATTCAAATTGAGCGACTGAGCAATGGCTTTGCGCTCTCCGGTCAGGATGTCTGTGCCTTCCACGTGCCCCGATAACATTTCTGCAAACCGCCCGGTATCGAGGGTTGTAGGTTGCTCATTTTTATTGATGATCACCATAATTTTTTGGGAGGGGGTGTACCTGAAATAGACGTAAACGCCGGCAATAGGGCCAAAATGCATGGTTTTCCCCTGCTGTACAGCGAGGCTGCCTTTACGCCAATTGAGGAGTTTTTTTAAAAAAAGTTGCACGTCCTGCTGGTCTTTCGACAGGCCCGCTCCGGTGAATCCATTCACTTTGTCGCCAGCCCAGCCACCAGGGAAATCGGTTCTTATAACTCCATGGTCGCCCGGAAACCCGGTATTGCCCAGTAGGACTTCTGTGCCGTAATATATCTGTGGAATCCCCCTCATGGTGAGCAGGTAAGCCAATGCAATTTTTGTAAGCGATACATCCTCTTTGAGTTGGGTAAAAAGCCGGTCCATGTCGTGGTTGTCGCCAAGAGTCATCAGGTGGTTGGGATTGGCATAAGCAAAGTCATTGGCCAGCCCTTCGTATAATTTGACCAATCCCTGATCCCATGATTCAGGTTCTGTCAGGGCTAAAGTCAGGGTGCGTTGCATCGGAAAATCCATCGGACTCTTTAGACAGGACACGTAACCATCGTGGTTGACTTTTCCCTGTTGCCAATACGCTGCGATCAGGGGATTGAAGCTCCATTCTTCACCCACCAGGCTGAAATTCGGATACTCTGCCATGATCCGGCAACTCCATGCTGTCAGGAAATCTTTGTCTGGATAGGGATAGGTATCTTGTCGGATGCCGCCCAATTGGAGGGTTTCAATCCACCAGATGCTGTTCTGAATCAAGTAATAGGCAAAGAATGGATTGCGCTGGTTCAGGTCGGGCATGGTCGGAACAAACCAACCACTGACCATGAGTTCCTGGTCAATTTTCGCTGCATAAGGATCCTGATTCACCGTGCGCCGATGGTTGGTCACCTGCATTTTTTCCGGAAAATTCAGCCAGTCTTTAAAGGGCAGGTCTTTCATCCACCAGTGGTTAGAACCACAATGGTTTACCACCCCGTCAAAAATAAGCTTCATGCCTTTCCCGCGCGCTTTTTCGGCTAATGCTTTGTAAGTATCCAGGGTTCCGAAACGGGGATCTACCCGGTAGTAGTCGGTAATGGCATACCCGTGATAGGACCAGTCGGGCATGTCGTTTTCCAGTAGCGGACTCGGCCAGATGGCTGTAAAACCCATTTCAGCGAGGTAGTCCAGGTGGTCGATAATGCCCTGAATATCACCGCCGTGTCGGGTAAAACCTTTTAACCGGTCAATCTTTTTTTCTGCCAATGACGGCACGATATCGTTGTTGGCATCACCATTTGCAAAGCGGTCGGGTGTGATCAGGTAAATCACATCTGAAGGATTAAAACCTTCATAAGCTTCCGGCTTTTGTTTTCGGGCCAGTAAAGGATAGTTGTGTTGAAAAAGAGTGGCATTGCCCCGTTTGAAAGCAATGGAAACCTCCCCCGGTTTTGTATCTGCAGCAATACTCAGGTCTATGAAAAGATAGTTCCTGCTGTCGGCACGGTGTATTTTTTCAATCCGAACGCCGGGGTAGTTAATGACGGGGGTTAACTGGCCGATTTCAGGACCCTGCACAAGCAGTTGAAGCGTGTTGTCCTGCATGCCGATCCACCAGTTGGGCGGCTCTACCCGGGTGATTTGGGCGGAAAGTGTCATGAAAAAGCACAGGCAGCAACAGAGTGCCGGAAGTCGGGTAATGAAATGGAAAGCTGGTTTTGTCATCATCTTGTGTTGCATTTGAAAAGCCGTTCCCGCTAAGGTATGATGATTTACGAAATCGGATTGCGTTGTTTCCCGCAAAGGTCCTGCAAAGGACGCCAAGGCAGGCGTCTTGCTTTGCGGACTTCGCGTGTCCCTTGGGCCCTTTGCGGGAAAATTTCTAAAACAGCACTGGGTTTAAAGCCGTTTCAATCACCTCCCCGATTTCTGCCCCCGGGCACCACACCTCCCAGTCCAATTTTTGGTTGTCGTTTTCCGGGGCTTTCAATACCATATTTTTATCCATATAAATGATGGTCATCACTTTGCGCATCTGGTCGCTTGTGTTGGCACCAGCCCGGTGGAATACCCAGCCGGAATGAAAGCTGACCTCGCCCACATCAAATGGTTCGATGACGTGTTGGAAGTCTGTAATCCGCAACCTTTCACTAATAAAAGCCTCACTGTCGTCGCCGATTTTCCGGTCGCGGCCCTCTACAATTTGGTGGCTGCCGGCACTGAATTCCAGCGGCCCCATCTCCAGCGGCGTGGCTTGCAGCGGTATCCAGGCCGTTACGGTTTTATCACTCGCCAAAGGCCAGTAATACTGGTCAGCATGCCATGGTGTGATGCCCCCGCCGGCTTCTTTGAACAAAGCCTGATCGTGATAAAGGCGCACTCCTTCCACCTGCATCAGATCGGCAGCAAGTTTGGCCAACCGTCGGCTGAACACCAATTTTTTAATGACTTCGTCTTCCTGCCACAGGTTGAACAATTGCAAAAAAGCTTTGCCATATGTGTCGCGCTGTTCAAGAGGAACTACTACTTTGCTCATTTCGTTGACCTTACGGCCAATCACTTCGTTGAAGTAAGTGATGACTTCCGGCGAAAAAACCTGCTTGATTTTGATGAACCTGTTTTTTTGGTAAAAATCAACCTGGGCCGCTGTGAGTACCATTGGTTCGGATAGTTGTTGCTCCCACATGACACACTTATTTCTTTTGTAATAAAAACATTACCGGAATGGTTAACCTTTCCCGCCAGGCTTTTTCACTGTGATCTGTGCCGGGAAATTCCCGTGTAACCCAGGTTTTCGAGGTAAAGCCTTTACTTTTCATCATGGCATCTATTTGGGTTTGATACGGTTTGTACAGGGCATCCAGCGTTTCAGTGCCGTAGTCGAAGTAAATTTTGAAGGAATGCCCCTGCGGCAATTTACGGCTCAGATAATTGCGGAAAGCGCCGGCAACGAGGTCAACCATAGTGGTACTCAGTTGCCCTGAAGGAATCACAATTGGGGTATGGGTTGATAAGCAGGCTGCACCTCCGAAAACAGATGGGTATTCGCAAAGGGCATAAGCCGAAATAAGCCCGCCCATGCTGGAACCCATTACAAAGGTATGCTTCCGGCCTTTTTTTGTGGCGAAATGTTTATCTATATAAGGCTTGAGTTCCTGTACCATGAACTTCAGGTAACGATCAGCCAGGGCGACCCCTTTGATCTGGTCGCGGAGAATGGTTTCGCGGATATCCGCGGGAATGCTATCCAAAATGCGCTGGGGGAAATATTCAGCGTATCGCCCTCCTTCGTTCGGGCTGTTCCAGATTCCTACCACAATACATGGTTCTATCCGTTGATCAGCGATCAGTTTTCCAAGTGTTTCGTCTACTCCCCATTCCTGCTTGTTCCAGGTGGTTGTGCTGTCATACAACATTTGGCCATCGTGCATGTACAGGACGGCGTATTTTTTATCCGGACGGTATCCCTCTGGCAACCAGATGTCTATGTTTCTGGCGTCAATGAATTTCGAGGGGAATTTTTCAAAGCGTTGCACTTTTCCTGAACTTACTTCCACAGTTTGGCCGAACGCTAAAACCACCTGAAGCAGCAGAAAACTGTTTGTTAGTAATTTCTTCAACATGGCAAAGTTTTGAATGAGGCTTCAAAGCTATGGCGAAACGCAGGTAAGCACTTTACTTGCATTGACCATTTCTTTGCATATATTGCACTTAATTGGTTAAATTTAAAAAATAAAGGATAATATTTATAAAATGATGCCAATTATAGAAATCATTGACGGGCTCTATACCGAAAAATCCTTTCACTACGGTGCGTTGGATTTGCCGGCATTTGAACACTTCTGGCACGCGCATCCCGAAATGGAACTGACTTTCATCCAGAAAGGGGAAGGCATGCGTTATGTAGGGGATTCGATTCAGCCTTTTACCCACGGGGATCTGGTTTTTTTGGGAAGTTATCTGCCCCATAGCTGGGCAACTTACCGGAGTCCAACAATAGAAAACGAGCGGGTTACTGCGAAATTTTTTCAGTTTCCGGCTTCCTTGTTCCTTCAGTTTCCGGAGTATCGGTTTTTGACTTCCTTTTTTAGAGAAGCAAACTATGGGCTTTATTTTGCGAACCCTTCTGCAGCCCTGCTCAACAAAATACATGATTTTGGCAGTTTTCCGCGTCACCTCCAGATACTGCAGTTGTTCGACTTGATCCTCGAACTTTTCATACAAAAAAAGCGGGTTCAAATATCCCAAAAGCCGGCCCGTATGCTACCCGGATTTCAATTTTTGGAAAAGGAAGAACAACGATTGGCCCGGGTTCTAAAATGGATTCACGAGCAACATGCAACGGCAATTACGTTAGACCAGGCCGCCAAAGAAGCAGCAATGAGCAAAACTTATTTTTGCCGCTGGTTTAGTAAAATTAACGGGTGCACGTTTATGCAATACCTGAACCGGTTGCGGATTGAGCAGGCCTGCCAGATGCTGGTGTTTTCAGATAAAACGGTGGGCGAAATTGCCTACGCATCAGGTTTTGAAAACATCAGCCATTTCAACCGCGTATTCCGCGGGGTGAAAAAACAAAGTCCGACAGCTTTGAGGCAGCAAGCTTCATTGAGGTGAGGAGAGGTAAAAGGCAAGTTGGCAAAAGGCAAGGAGCAAGTTGGCAAAGCCTGTCCGGTAAGCGGAGGGTAAACATGAGTCATCCCGAATTTTCATGAGTTCGGTCCCATCGGGACCAAATGTCGGTAGCCCTTTAGCATTTCGTATGGTTTTCCGTGCCGTAGGTACGTGCCGTAGGTACGTAATATTGACGTTTTATTTCGTGCCTACGGCACGAAACGGGAACATTCGATGCTTTTTCTACCGACATTTCGCCCCGATGGGGCGTGAAAAAATTCGGGATGACTCATGTTTGCCAACTTACCCCTTCCCTCATGCATTCAACACGCCCTGTAATTTTTCGTCTTTATTCCGCAAATCTAATCCTCCCTCCAGCAGCGATACAAAAGTTTTTAAAGCAGAGGCATTTTTTAGAAAGGATATATCTTTGAGAGGGCGCAGTTTGCATGCCCTTACCGCATTCATTAAAAGGCAGAAATATTCATGCAACACCATCTCACAACCGAGCGCCTGGTTTTAAATTCCGTCACCCCTGCTGACGCCGGGTTCGTTCTCGAATTGGTGAACACACCCGGCTGGCTGAAATTTATCGGCGACCGGCAGGTTCATGACCTGGCGGCAGCAGAAGCCTATGCCCAAAAAATGAGCAATACAGAAAACGCCAACAGCTGGGTCGTCAGGTTGAGAGACGGGAAAACCCCAATCGGGGTCGTTTCTTTTCTTCAGCGAGACTATTTAGAATACCGCGACATTGGTTTTGCGTTTTTACCCGGATACGGAAAGCAAGGCTATGCCTTTGAAGCGGCCTCGGCAGTACTGAACAGCCTGATGGAAGAAGGCAGCTATCCCTGCATTTACGCCACGACCCTGCCTGGCAATGTCAACTCCATCCAACTGCTGGAAAAACTGGGGTTGCACTACGAGCGCATGATTCGCGTGGGGGAAGAGGATTTGCGGTTGTATGCGATTAAAAAATAATATTTATGGACGCACTATTCAAAAAACTAAACTACAAAGGCCAGCAACAGGTGGTTTCGATCAACCACCCGGCTTCCTTCAACGAGAACTTAACCTGCCTTGCAGGCGAAGCTGAAATCATCACCGACCTCGCCAATGCGGAATCCATTTCATTCATCCTCGCCTTTGTAACCCAACAATCCGAAATTGACCGCCTCATTCCCCTCGTAGCCCCAAAGCTGCAAGGCGACGCCGTGGTGTGGATGTGTTACCCCAAAGGCACCTCCAAAAAATACCGCTGCGACTTCAACCGCGACACCGGTTGGGCCATTCTGGGGCAATACGACCTGGAAAGTGTCCGGGCCGTCGCCATTGACGAAGACTGGAGTGCGCTGCGGTTCCGGAAGGTGGCATACATCAAAGCGATGACGCGGAAGTTTGGGGCATTGTCGGAAAAGGGGAGGGAGAAGGCAGGGCAGGAGGAGTGAAAATATTGATATCTCATAAGAATACTACCTCAACCAGGGCCTGATGCCCCCGCCTGCCACCCTGCAAGGTTTGAAATTATTGATTAAGAGGTTGTTGTAATGCTTGAGTTTTAATGGCCTATTGCCTGGATTGTTCTTAATATGTCAAAAATCCCTTACTTTTGCAAGGTTACCTGCATCAAGCCCCAACGACCTAAAACAAAACCAGGCTATGTTGAAAAAACTGCCCATTGGCATACAAACCTTGAGCCATATCCTCTACGATGGCTATGCCTATGTAGACAAAACTGCCATTGCCCTGCAATTGATAGAAAGTGGGAAGTACTACTTTTTGTCCAGGCCCCGGCGGTTTGGCAAAAGCTTGTTTTTGGACACTCTGAAAGAGGTTTTTGAGGGCAACAAAGCGCTGTTCAAAGGCTTGTATATTGAAGATAAATGGGATTTTGAAGACCGGTATCCGGTCCTCAGAATCAGCTTTGGGGCCGGTGTGAATAAGAACAAGGCCGAATTGGATCGGAGCATTCATTGGATTTTGATCAATGTAGCCCGTGATTTGGAATTGGAGTTTGATGAGGGGAAATCTAACCGGGAGGGTTTTCAGGAATTGATCCGTCAGGCCCGCGAAAAGTACGGCAAAAAAGTAGTCATCCTGATTGATGAATACGACAAACCGATCTTAGACAACATCACCGACAAAGAGACCGCGCGCACGATGCGGGATGGGTTGAAGGATTTCTACGCTGTGATCAAAGACAATGACCAGTACATCCAGTTTGTCTTCATCACGGG
>JABWAJ010000405.1 GCA_013361075.1 Saprospiraceae bacterium
GGAACTCATACCAATTAATTCCGCTGGGCGGAAGGGTGAGCATGCTTTCGAACAGCGTAAACCGCTTCGATTGATTGAATTGTTCGGTGGCAATTTCAACCATGACAAGCAAAAGAGTCAAAATTCTGAAAAAGTGTAGTAGTGTGTTCATATCCCAACTTCAATAGTAAAAAAATGGGTAATTCCTCCCTGCCTTTGGCAGCAGTTAAGTCAAAGCAATAAAAATAAGAGTAAAGGAATTTCAGGGAAGTGCTACCTGCAACAGATTAGCAAAACAAAATCTGCTTTTTATACCATAGGGAAAATAAACAGAACAAGAGTAAGAAAAAAGAGTATTAAAAATCTAAAATTGCTGCCTAATAAGAAAAAAAGTATCCTGAACGGGCAGAACCGGTGACAAACACAAGTAATGCACGCTGCCTGGATTTTCTACCCGCTCAACATCGCCCTTGAAACCTTAATCGCACAGTCCAAACGCGCAGATCCGCGACCATGAATTACGGCAAATCTGACCTTCATTGATTCCAAAGCAACCCGGTATTTTTCAAATAACAGAATTCGGTCCTCAGGATGCTCGCGCTGCGGATCATCTTCCCAGGGCAGGTCAGTGTCGCAAAGCAGGTAGAGTTCATTATGGCTTTGTCGGAGCTGGTCCTCTATCCAGAGATCGCAAATACCATATTTGTGTTCCATCCAGATTTTATGAACCAAAAGATTGGTGTCGCACACCAGTAAATGCCGTGCGTATTTTTCCCAAACAGCTTCCCATTGAAGTTGGCCACGGGCCATCTTCAGGACGTCTTCAGGCAAATAGGGCCGCGATAAATGGTTTAGGTAATAACGGGCATATTCGGGCACCCAAAGGGTTCCGAAATATGCCGAAAGCTCCTGTGACAACATCGTTTTTCCGGTAGATTCCGGACCGGTAATGACTATTTTGTCCACTTAACGCATTAAAGTAATGTCTCCTTTTTTCTGAAATTCCTGATCGCTTTCCTTGATTTTGTAAACCAGTACAAAAACGTATACGTCTGATGGCTGGTTTTTTCCGCTCAAAGTCCCGTCCCAGCCATCGCCGGGAGTCTGGGTTCTAAAAACCTCTTTTCCCCAGCGATTGAATATCTGGAGATCAAATTGGGTAAAGACGCAATCATTAAGTATCCGGAATACATCATTCCGTTCATCTCCGTTCGGGGTAAATGCTTTTGGCGCCATGGGGTCGCAAGGACAGTTTTCTTCCCGGATTACATCAAAAGTATAAGTGACTTTTTGGCCGCAATCCGTTACTTCAGCCACATAAGTTCCTCTTTCAGAAGCTTCAAAAACAGGGTCGGTTGAGTTGTCCTGCCACCGGTAAGTTGCGGATGGTTTCCCTTCGAGGGTCACATCCAGCAACACTTTTTTCCCCAGGCAAAGGCCTGCAGTCCGCTCTTCTTCGCGGTCTTCATTACCGGCATCTGAGCAGTAAGTATTTAGTTCGGCTTCCGCCAATGCGCGGTTGTAAAAACGGAGATTATCAAGCTGGCCATTCAGCGATTGATTTGCTGCGAAACAGCCACCAAGGCAATCCTGGTCCTGCCCGATAACCAAAGCATCCGCAGTGATCTGCAAAGGAGTAGCTATGGTTGCACCTGGCCCTGTTTTAACGCCGTCAAGGTACAAATCCACGACATTATTGCGCCTAATGATTCCAACACAATACGTTTGCAGGGCATTGAATGAAACCCCGGAAACAGTATACGTAACGCCGTTGATCACGATGATGAAAGTATTTTCGGAGTGGTCGTAAGCCAAACTGAGTGCCCGCAGTTGGGCGGCATTGGCGCCGCTCAGGATGGTATTCAGCGGCGTTTGCGGCGAACCGGCCACATTAAACGTGGCAAAAGTAACCTGAAAGGCAATGGTAAAATCGGTCAATCCATTCAGGAAAGCACCATTCAGTAAGAGTGCAGAGCTGTCGTCGCCCGGAATTTGCAGCGCAGTGTTTGCCAAAGCTTCTCCGAGAAGGGTCCCATCATTTGCACTGGCCGTGAGGTCGTCTGAACAACCATCAAATGAATAAACGGCAAGCAATCCCTGGTTGAGGCTGGTTTGAGCGTAGAGATAAGGAGTAGCGAATAACAGTAAGAGTGCGATTCTGATTTTGGTAGTCATCATGGGAAAAACATTGAGTGTCTAAATGGGTGGCAATAATTGCCAATTCAAAGGCAATATTAGCAGAAATTCATGGTTTGGACAAACCTAAAGCAGGGCATAAAAAAAGCCCTGACCACTGTTGGTCAGAGCTTTTGCTGTAGGGGAAGGATTCGAACCTTCACGAGGCAGTTAGCCATAGCACAAACCGGAGTGGTCAACCCTGGTCGGCCCCGCGTGAACGAGACCGGCTCTATGCTACGTTTATCCTGTTGTTCCTCACCCCCGAGACAAGAGGGTATGGCTGCCTGTTTCATCACCCCACAATTAATTGTTTGTCGCTTTCGACATTGCAAATGTAAAACAAGTCAGCTCTTTTTTGCAAATTTTTTTACAAAAAGATTTAAAAAATACATTTCATTCAAAAAATAAAGATAAATATTAGATGATTGCTAAAATAACGCATCTCAATTGAAAGATAGATGCGAAATTTTCAATGGTCAAAAAATCACCCTGCTCCAATTGCCCACCGCATCAATCCGGCGCAAATAATTGCTCCATAAGTGCCCAGTGCATACCCCAATACAGCCAGGAGTACTCCCACAGATGCCAGTGAAGGGCTAAATGCAGAAGCCACCACTGGTGCTGAAGCTGCCCCGCCGATATTGGCCTGACTACCCACTGCAAAAAAGAAAAACGGGGCGCGAATGAGGCGGGCAACTACCAACATCACGGCAGCATGGATGATCATCCAGACTGCGCCAACTGCAAAAAGTCCGGGTTTGTTAAACACGTCGCCTAAATTCATTTGCATCCCAATGGTAGCCACAAGGAGATAAATAAAAATACTCCCCCAACGCGAAGCCCCTACTCCTTCCAATTCCCTGAATTGCGGGACAAAAGACAATAGCAATCCAATCGTCGTTGCAATAACAACAACCCAGAAAAAATTGGAGAGGATGGTACTCAGCCCGTTATCCACCAGTGCGCCTTTTTTATACCCTGCTTTGATGACGGTTTTGGAAACAAACGAAGTGCTGCCCCCTGCCGCTGTAATCAGGCCACCACTTTGCCGCTGTATCGGCGCCAGGGTATCATGCCTGCCTTCGGTAATGAGTTGAGCAGTCGTATCTTGCCCGTTTATGACATGCTCGCGGTATTCAAAAACACCTTTGGTACTTTCATTGTAGGCTTTTAAGGGTTTGATCAGGGCCTCTGCCCCCCAGTGAGATAACCCTACGCCCCCGAATGCAACCGCCAGCATGACAAATAGTGATTTGGTGTCCGGAATACGCGAAACACTCAGTTGGTAGGTTGCAATTTTTTCTTTCACCGCCACAATCGCCGAACTATCTGCTTTAAAAAAACGATCCATCCGGTCAGAAATGCTTGCTCCGTATAGTAAAAAAGCCATCCAGATGTTCGCGACAATGATGTCCACCACCACCATGGAAGCAAAAAGGTTGTTGTCCACATCATAAATGATCTTCATAGCCGCCTGATTGGCTCCCCCGCCGATCCAGCTTCCGGCAATAGTGGAAAATCCACGCCACAGTTCGTCCGGACTAACTGTAAGCACGTTGGGCATTACCGTTGAGACGAACAACAACGCCACCGGACCGCCCAGAATGACGCCCAGCGTCCCGGCCAGAAACATAATCAAGGCTTTGGGGCCAAGACGGACAATCATTTTCAAATCGGTACTGACACAAAGCAGAATCAAACTTGCCGGAAGAAAGTATTGGGAAGCCACTGTGTATAATTTGGAGCTTTCTCCGGAAATTAACCCCAATGGCCAATGCAGGAGCGCCGGCACTGCGTAACACAAAAAAAGCGCCGGCACGTACTTGTAAAAAGTTTGCCAACCGCGCGACTTGCTGGAAGAGGTTACAAAAACAAGGGCAAGTACCGTGACAAGCAGGCCAAAAACAATGGCATCATTGGTGAAAAATGGTTTCATATTCGAGTGGTTAGCGATTATTTCTGATTTTGGGAATGCCGCAAGAATAGACAAAACTTTTCCTTTTGCCAAATCGGACCTGTTTTTTAAAGAGAAATAATCCTGACCTTGACCGGAGATAAAACAATCGCTAATTTCGCAGCGTTTCACTGTCCAAAGCACATTTCATGCACGATATTGAGCCATACCATCAATGGCGCGACCGCTACATAGCTTCTGAAGACGACCGCTCTCCTTTCCACGGAAGATCGTATGACGAATTTTACTATACTCAAAAAGTATATAACTATTTCATTCACCCTCAGTGGGATGACTTCGGCTCTCAGACCCTTTACCTTAAAGTTTTATTTGCCGACTACGACGACGGTTACGCCATTATTGAACTCATAGGGGAATGGAACGACTGTTTGTACAACGACATCATGTACCTCAAGCGCGAAGTGATTGATCACATGGCGTCGGCAGGAATTTCAAAGTTTATCCTGATCTGCGAAAATGTTTTTAACTTTCACGGTTCTGACGACAGTTATTACGAAGAATGGTACGAAGACCTTGCCGATGAAGATGGCTGGATTTGCTTTGTAAATACATTCCGGCATGTTGCCGATGAAATGCAAAGTACGCATCTCCAGTACTATGTCAATTTTGGCGAATCGTTTAATGATCTCAACTGGCGTCCCTGGAAACCGAAACTGTTCTTTAAAACCATTCAAAAAATCATCAATAAAGAAACCAAAATGATCGGCCATGGCATCGGGGATTGGGAGTGAGCGCCGGCAAAAAGTCAAAGTCTTACAATCCTTGATTACTCCTGAAATTAATTACCATGCACAATCCTACCCTCTACTCTCTACCCTCTACCTTAACCATCTATAAACCAACAACATGACCAACCACCGTTCCGGATTTGTAAACATCATCGGCAGGCCCAATGTAGGCAAATCTACCCTGTTGAATGCGATGGTGGGAGAACGCATGTCCATCATTTCCAACAAACCTCAAACTACACGCCACCGCATCATCGGCCTGTTGAGCGGGGAGGATTTCCAAATCGTTTTTTCCGATACGCCCGGAATCATTGGCAAGCCTTCCTATAAAATGCACGAAGCCATGAATCGCTTTGCTCATTCTACCTTTGACGATGCCGACATGATGTTGCTGGTAACGGAGCCGGGAGAAAAATTTGAGGCAACCGACCCCGTACTGGTAAAACTGGAAAAGGTTGACGTTCCTAAATTTCTGGTACTGAATAAAATTGATACCCAGACGCCGGAAAAACTTGAAGCCTGGATCGCCGGTTGGGCTGGTTTAGCAACTTTTGATCACGTGATCCCAATTTCTGCACTAAACAAAACCAATACCGATGTACTCCTCCAGCGGATCATCGAAACCCTGCCCGAAGGACCTGCTTATTACCCGAAGGATCAATTGACCGACCGCCCTGAACGCTTCTTC
>JABWAJ010000406.1 GCA_013361075.1 Saprospiraceae bacterium
GGAGCGGTGAGGGTTGCCGTGAGGTCGCCCACCCAGGAATGGGTAATGTCCAAGCCCGTTAGGCGAATAGAGGCAATATTGCCCGGAGTTTCTATTTCAATGCTGGAGGTCACGGTTGGTGCACCCTGACTGGGTATGTTTACCGGCTCTGTAGCAACAACCGGGCTGGCACAAATGATGGCGGCTGTTTCAAAAGAAAAAACTTCCGACCACTCGCCCAAACCGCAAATGGACTCCGGACGAACGCGCCAGAAATAAATGGTTTCGGGGTCAAGCAAGACCGGAAGGGTGCTCACATTTGCAAGCACAGTCTGGGTTACGATCTCTGTAAAAAGAGCATCAGTTGCCAATTCCAGTTCGTAAATAATATTTCCAGGCAATGCCGCCCACTCCAATGAACTGACCGGGAATACGCCTGTCGCATTGTTTTCCGGGGTGAGCAAAACCGGAGTAGCCGGCAATCCATTGGATAGGGTAACTTGAACCTGAACGGTTGAGTTGTTTACGCCGTCGGTTGCATTGACAGTCAAAGTATAGGTTCCCGTCGCAACAGCAGCCGTGTTACTCAGCGTCAGAGTGGATATTCCTCCGGGGGTAGCCGGGTTTACATCGAAGGCCGCGTTGAGGTTGGCAGGCAGGCCTTCGGCGCTGAGCGCCACATCACCAACAAAATTGGCACTGATGCTGAAAGTAAACACTACGTCTTCGGGCGCACAAATTTCCTGTTGCACCAAATCGGGTTCTACGAAGAAGCTGCAAGCCATTTGGTACCTGCCATCTAAAAACGTGATGCCTGTTCCATCAGGATCGAGCCAGTTGCTGAGGCGGTTGTTGTTGGCGCCACCTCCTGCCCAGGAAGTGGTGAACCAGCCAAAAGAGTCATAAGAATCATTTCCGCAGAAAGCAGCTCCTCCATGTAATTGGCCGACGACACGCTTGTTGCGGTCGAAAAGCGGTGAACCGGATGATCCACCTTCTGTAGTACCAATGTCCCAGTCTGGTACGATGATGTGGTTACCGGTAGGAACTTCCCCGGCACCATTACCCCAGCTTCCGCGGTAGGTAGCATCAAATTCAAAACTGATTCTTTTTTCCTCAGTACTGGGGTGGTGTATGCAGATGACGGAATCCTGTGGTGCAGTATCAGCGATGGTCCAGCCTGCAAAAAAAGCATCGGCTGTTGAAGAAACAGGATCGTCCAATTCTACGAGGGTCATATCGGAGGGAGAATATGCCGCCCGGAACACAGCGCCGGAGTTGAAATCGTCCAGACTGCCATCACCGCCTGCACCGCTTTGGGGTGTCAGGGGTTGGCGGCAGATGCTGTTTTCATAATTCCAGTAAACGACCAGCGAGGCGGCATTGCCATTATTAACCCCGCAGTGGTTGGCCGTCATGAAATAAGGCGTGCAATCGTTTCGGGCATTGTTGATCAGGAACCCTGTACAAAAGGTGTTGCCATTGAACCCATAAACCGCTACGGATTGGATGATGTCGCGGTAGTTATCCACAATGCCCCAACCATCAGCACCGCCACAAACGACGTCAAGGTTGCAGGAACCGGAAGCCACCATCTGCGAAAAGCCCATAAAATCGTGGTTGACATTGGTAAGCATGAGGGCCAGTTCGTTGCGTTTTTCAGCCGGCAACTGCACTTCCACGACCAACTCGTCTCCATCCAGTACAGGGGTCCACAATTGCTCGTGTTCTTCGTTATCAGCTGGGGTGAAAGGGCCCATTACTTTTTCACGGTCGGGCGAATACAGGATGAGTGTACCTCCCTCCGGCATACGAAAGGTATTGAACCCGAGATTCAGTGACAGGGCGCCTTTCGAGAGGATGTGCAGTCGCCATACTTCGCGGCCACCAGACAAGGTTTCCCAGCTGCCGTGGGTTTGGGGACTGACCTGTACAGCCATGCTTTCTGCAAACCGCGGGGCAATACCCGGGCCGCGTCGGGCCAATTCAGCCTGGCGAAGGGCCTCGTTATCTAAAGGGGGCATTACCAGCCGCTCGATCTGGTGGAGCGGGGTCTTTGATTTCGCGATGCGGGCATCGGAGGATTGTGCCATCAGGCTAAATGCAGCCAACCAGCACACCAACAACAAAAAACCTGACTTCATACTAGTAGGTGTTAGATGATAAGACGAGAAAGAATTAACAAAGATAAAGGAATCACATACTTCTTAAAGAAGTGGAGACTTAAATGTCAGCAGATTGACGGAGTACATGGCCATTTTAAAAAAAAGATAAAAAAATCTTTTTATTCTGATTGTTTTACTTTAACTTTGTACTACAAAAGTGCAGAAGCTGAAAACATCATTTGAAGTTTGATTTCTACACTAATTTTGTGGAATAAATTTCATTATCATCACATATAAATCAACTGATTATGAATATCCTCGCGCCTGTAAAAAGCATCATGTCAACCAACTTGATTACTCTGAGTCCTCAAGATAAGTTGTCACAAGTAAAGGAAATTTTTGAGCAGCACAACATCCACCACATTCCGGTGGTGCGCTTCAAAACGATCGTAGGCCTGGTTAGCAAAAGCGATTTTTTGTACTTCATCAGGGGGTTTCAGCGCTCTGCCGAAGACCAGTTTGTCAATGAGGCGCGCCTGAGAGCTTATGTGGTGGAAGACATTATGACTACCGGTTTGGCAAAATTGGCCCCAACCGAACGCATTGACGTTGCGCTGGAAATTTTTCTGACCAATCGTTTTCATGCCATACCCATTGTAGAGAATGATGAATTGGTTGGGATTTTGACCACCTTTGACATCATCAAGGCTGTAAACCGCGAAGCTGTAACAGTCGATCAGATATTGGAAAGCCAGAAAAATGCTTAACAGCAACTACTCTTTCTGAGGTTTCGGACAATTTTTTGTGATTCGATTACCCCCCGCGCCGCCGGCGTCCATGCAAAGTGGATGTCGGCGGCGCATTTGTTTTGACCTTATTTCCGGAAAGCGACAAAAGCGTCTATCTTTATTGCCGCAGTGTTAGCTGTTTGAAGGACCTTGTATGGTCTCGATTCAACCATTTCGCTGTATTCGACCTTTTATAGACTATCCTCTATTGGACATCAGGCAATCATGACATATATAGACCTTCTCATCAGCGGCATTCTGGCATTCATTATGGTCAGCGTCGGGTTATCCCTGACTGAACGTGATTTTGCCCTGACCTTCAAACGCCCGCGTGCTTATTTTACAGGTGTTTTCGCACAAATGGTCTTGTTGCCGATGCTGGCTTTTGGGGTAGCCAATGTATCAGGGTTGCCGCCCGAATTTCAGGTAGGCATTCTCATCCTGGCGGCTTGCCCGGGAGGCATGACCTCCAGCTTTCTTTCTTATCTGCTTGGCGCAAATGCAGCATTGTCGGTTTCTTTGGTAACGACCAATAGTTTTATTGCGCTGGTGTCAGTGCCGCTCATTGTGAACGGCTCCCTTTTGTGGTTTATGGGACAGGATACCCACTTAGTTTTACCATTCTGGGATACCGTCTGGCAGATTTTTTCCATTACCATTTTGCCTGTTGTAGCCGGGGTACTGTTGCGGCGCAAACTGCCCGAATTTTCCCGGCGCGTAGAAAATCCTTTGAAGTGGATCACCCTGGCTTTGCTGGCAGCCCTGTTCGCCATTAAGTTTTTTGCAGGGGAAGACCAGGGAGGAAGTGGCATTACGGTGGCCGAAATCCTGAAATTGTTGCCTTATTCTTTTGCAGTCAACGTGTTGGGCCTTACAGTAGGTTATTTAGCTGCCCGATCACAGGGGTTGTCCGTCAAGAACCGCATTACCATTGGCATTGAAGTTGGTATTCAGAACACCAACCTGGCGTTTCTCATTGCCGGTACGCTGATTGGGAACGAGGCCATGCTTAAACCGGCTCTGGTTTATGCTATGTTCTCTTTTTTTACGGCTTTGGTTTATGGCCTGGTGCAAAAGCCGGATGCCCTGGGTCAATTTACCGGGAGGCAAAACAGAGCCGAATTGGGAAGCAAGGGTTGATTTTTCACGCTGGCAGCTTTCCCGTCTTTAACTTGTGAAGAAGTATCGAATTGCCTATGACCGCCACCATACACTACATCGCTTCCAACCTGCCGGTAGCCGAACGATTTGCCTCCTTAGCCAAACAGGAAGGCTTTTTGTTACAGCTGCTGCACAACGCCGGAAGCCCATGGGAAGATCGGGCGGATTGGGAGAAGGTGAACATTCTTTTGCTGTTTACCCCGTTTCTGTATGAAAAACACTATATCGCTGCCGGGAAAATATGGGCGCACTATTTGCGTACCCTTCATCCGGGTGTGCGTTTTTTTACAGCCGGATACTCAAAAGTGCAACCGGGCGTGAACAACCATCTTGATTTGCTGAACCTGCCCGGGAGTTTGTCCGATTTCTTCCTGTATCAGGCAGGCATGTTGCCAACTCAGGTTGTTGAAACAGAAGGATTATTGTTGCACGACAAACTTGCCCGCTTTTTTGACGGACATGGAAAAGAAAGTATATTTGACGTGTTAAGTGACATCACCCGCCTTTTGGGAATGGCGGAAGTGGCTGCCCAGCGGCACGGCGACTCGTTTGAAACCATAAAAATGGATTTCCTCAATAAGTTGTCTGTTCGCTGGACGGAGTTAAAAAACAGATGGAATAATTATTACGCGTTGTTGCTTTGCCTGCCTGTAGCTACTTTGCTACGTGAAGCGGACTTGCTCATCGCCGAAGCCGACCAGCGTTTTATGGCACAGATTTGTACCGACGAACGGCTTTATCAGGGCCAAACACTAATGAACCTGCTACACAACATCCACAAATTATTATTGAAAGTGCGGCAATCATGCTTGTAAAAAACTATCAGGTTCTTTTGTTAGACGATCAGGTCGAATTTCACCAGGAAATGCGGGCTACTTTCCGGAAGCATTACATTTTTGACGGGGCCCGAACGATTCCGGAACTGGAAAAAAAATTAGAAGAAACCCAGTACGATCTTTTGTTGCTTGACCTGGTTTTGGATGAAGACAGCGGCGAACGTATTGGTTTGTCCCTGATCGAAAAGGCTAAAATCCTTTCTCCTGGTTTGCCGGTGATTGTCGTTACCAAGGACAATGACGCCGAAACAGCTCTGGAAGCCATCAACCTCGGCGCTACCAATTTCCTCTACAAAGGAAAATTCAATTACGATACCTGGGACCGGAAATTTAAAAAAGCCATCGAGGGGGCACCTGAAGAATTGCCGGGTACTGCTCCGAAACAACAGGATTTCAAATCCGGGAAAGAGACGGGTACTGCCGAAACTCCGCACAGTTTCATCGGACAGTCACCTAAAATAATGGAGATCAAGCGGTTACTTGATGCACTTTCAGAAGAACCTGAAATCACAGTACTTCTAACCGGCGAAACCGGTGTTGGGAAAGAAGTGGCCGCACGGTACCTGCACCGCCAGGGACCCCGGAAAGACAGGCCATTTCAGGCGATCAACCTGACTACTGTGCAGAAAACCTTGCTGGAAAGTACCCTCTTTGGCCATGTCAAAGGCGCATTTAC
>JABWAJ010000407.1 GCA_013361075.1 Saprospiraceae bacterium
CTTCATCCTGAAGTGCGTAAATGATATCGAAGCCGGCAACCCATAGCAGTACAGCACCGGAATAAAGCAATGGGATCAGGTCGAAACGCCCCCCTGCAGCCAAATAAGCACCAATGGGGGCCAACGACAAGCCGATACCCAGCACAAAATGGCAAAGCCAGGTGAACCGTTTGGTATAACTGTAACCCAGGACAACCAGCAACGCAATGGGGGAGAGGTAAAAGCAGGTTTTGTTGATAAACCAGGTTGCTGCAACAAACAGCAGGCTGTTGGCAATTACAAAAAACAGAGCTTCCCGGGGCCGGATGACTCCGGCAGGAATTTCGCGTTGCCGGGTACGCGGATTTATGTGGTCAATATCGCGGTCCAGATACCGGTTAAAAGCCATAGCCGCACTTCGTGCAAAGATCATACACAACAACACGAGCAGCAGTGATGGCCACGTGAAAATGATATTGGGTTGAAGCGTTGCCAGAAAAAAGCCCAGCAAGGCAAATGGCAGCGCAAAAATAGTGTGGCTAAACTTAATGAGCGAGAGGTAGTTTTTCATCGCTTTAGCAATTCAATAAAAAGTTCACGACCAGCCCGTGGTTTGATGGACAGATTGCTGATCGCTAAATGAAGCATTTGAAAATGGGGAGCAAACAGATGTTCGTATTCATCCCGGGTGCCTCCAAAAGGGGGACCTTCCGCATCAAATGGAAAGGCGAATAACAACCCGGCCAATTTGCCTCCTGCTGCCAGTAATTCGGCTGTTTTAAGCGCGTAAGCTTTGCGCAATTCAGGCTGTATTGCACAAAAAAAAGTTTGCTCCAAAATGAGATCCACTTCCAGTTCGAGTTTAAAAAAGTCTGCTACGAGCAAGTGGCCTTCCGGGAAATCAGGTGCTTCCTTCCGCAGGTATTGAAACGCAGAAGGGGCCCAGTCGCACACGAATACCCTGGTAAATCCCGCACGGTGGAGGTAAATGGCTTCGTGCGCACTTCCTGCCCCGGGGATAAGAATCCGGAGGTTTTTATCCTGAATGCCGTCTATATAAGCCTTTAAAGCCGGCGATACGCTGCCAATATCCCAGGGCGTATCTTCCCCCCGGTAATGGTTTTCCCAATAAGTGGCGTCTAACATGAATGTCATAGGTTAAAGTCGAGAGTAAGGAGTTGAGGGGTTGTGGCATGGCAACTCCGGGATTAAGAATCCAGGGCCTGCTCTTCTTCTTTTTCTTCCCGTCGGATGGTTGGGCCTTCTTCTCCTTCTTCTTCCGGTTGAAGGCTTGTTTCCCGAAAACGGACTTTTAATTTGTAGCGCTTGTTCATTGAAGAAATCATAGGGCCAAACATGGTGTCCATCAATTCTGTAGCCTGGCTTTTTGCTTTTTCCATAATGTCACTTTCCAGGGCATCCCGGCGAAACTCTTCTCTCAGGATATTAAAGCTTTGATTGAGATTTACGCCTTTCACTTCGCGCAACCAGCCGATATCCAGTTTGTCAATTTTGGGATATACTTCGTGTGAAAGCACCTGTGGCTCAGGGAGTGTGACGGTCACGGTTCCGGATTTTGCGTTCAGGGTAACATCGAAGTAATCATTCAGGCGAAAGCCTACTTTCAGGATGCTGATGGCGGTAATTTCAATATCGGAAGAGGAAACGGAGAACCCCCAGATTTTGGTTTGCAATTGTTTGTTGATTCCTTTTTTGTCCCGAACCTCCATAGTGGCCAATTCGGCAACTGCGCGTTCTACTTTTTCCTGTAAGATACCCCGTGACCGCCCAAAATCTTCAATAGCCGCGCGTTCTTCCATGCGCTTGAGCATGGGTTGCAACGCTTCTGTTATGGCAATGCCGCAAGGCGTATCCACACTTTGGCCTTTGGCGTAAATACTCCCGGCTTCATTGGTTTTTACCAAACTTGTAATGACGTGAGTGACCAAAAAGCAGGTGTATTTGGCTGCGACCTGATTCAGGACTTCAACAGAATTGGCCGATTGGTTGTCGTACCAGGCCTGGTAAATGGCAGAAGTACTGTCCTGTAAAGCAATGAAGTCGTTGTAATACAGGTTTTTCAGGTAGGAATGGTGCTTTTCGTATTCGTCCTTTAGTCTGGCTTTTACGCTTTCGTCAAGGCCCATGCGATCGGTCACATGTTTGAGGATAGACATGTTGATGCTGTAGACCATTTCATCAAATTCCCGCCGGTAGCGCTGCGGGTTGTTCATGATGGCTAAGGCGTCTTCGGGATCAACAGAAACTTCAAAATCAGCTGGCTTATAGGTGAGTTGAAATTCTTTCGGGATGTTGGTGTACGAACCCGAATTGCCCCAGTATTTCCGGTAAATCAGGACGCCCGCTAAAACCAGCAGCAGCAACAGTAAAATCATTCTGCCTGCGTTTTGCGTTTTTTGCTGAGGTGGTGAATAGTTATTTGCCATCGTTGAAGTTGCTTTTATAAAAAGTATAGCAAAAGTAATAATTTTACCACTGCGCGAAAGTTGCAAATCCATGCAAGATAACGAAACAATACAAACGACTCTAAACTGCAGGGGGCATTTGCTTAGTCTGGAGGAGCCTGTAGTTATGGGAATTCTCAATGTCACCCCTGACTCTTTTTACGACGGCGGGAGGTATACAGACTTGGATGCTGCATTGTTTCAGGTTGATGCCATGCTGGGTGCAGGGGCTGCCATCATTGACATTGGCGGCATGTCGTCGAGACCCGGAGCAGAAATTTTGCTCCCTGACGCAGAACTAAAACGGGTTTTGCCAATCGTAAAGGCCATTGCAAAACGTTTTCCGGAGGCTATATTGTCTATTGACACCATTTACAGCAAAACGGCAAAAACATGCGCAGAAGCAGGCGTTGCCATCATCAACGATATTTCCGGAGGGCGGTTTGACGATACCTTGTTCCAGACCGTTGCAGATTTGGGACTTCCTTATGTTTTGATGCACATGAAAGGCGAACCAGGCAACATGCAAGGACAGGCGGTTTACCAGGATATAGTGACAGAAGTATTGGATTTTTTCATCGAAGGCATTGGCCGGTTGCGGGCACTCGGCGTCAGGGACATCCTGCTCGACCCGGGTTTTGGGTTCGGGAAAACAGCCGAACACAACTTTCGGTTATTGAATAACCTCCACGTTTTTCAACTCACCGGATGCCCTGTCGTAGCCGGTATTTCCCGGAAATCAATGATCTGGAAATCCTTAAAAATTACCCCTGAAGAGGCACTGAATGGCACAACGGCGCTTCACATGGTTGCTTTGCAGCAAGGCGCCCGGGTCCTTCGGGCACACGACGTCCGCCCTGCTATGGAAACCATTCAGTTGTGGAAAACACTCAATACTTATTCATAAAGTTTTATCAAATGGCTAATTGCTTTTTTCTATCTAACATCTGAAGTCTAATGAGGCCGTGAACAACCTGACCGAGCACAACATCAAATTAGCCAGCCTGCGCTATCTGAAAGAATATTACAAATTCAGACCGCGGTCCGGGGAAACTAAAATCAGTACAGACATGCGTGCTGAAGGTGGGATAGTTGCGGATGGCTACCTCACGTTCCTGAAAGAAGACGAAAACCCATTTGTGGCTACGCTGGAAGCTACTTCATTCTCAACAAAAAATGAGGTGCGTTTCCAACTGAAACAGGAAAAACTGGCTTGGGACTGTGCTGCCATTGCCTTGTCCTTTATGGCAATTCTGATGTTTATCAGCCATAACCTCAGTTTTTATGCAGCCCTGCAATTGGGTCTTTTAATTTCGATGGCCATATTTGCTTCGGTAGTTTCGCTTTTTTTTCTGCTTTTCTGGTTTTTACTTTCGCGCATGCGGCGTTATCGCTTCATTTATGCGATTGAACAATTTAAGGAATACGAGGCAGATGAACAATGGATAGCCATTGGAGAAGATGTTTTTCCGTCTTATTCAGACCGGTACTTTCTGGAGCTGCAACGCCAATGCATCCACTTTGGCTTTGGCCTGTTGGTTGTGAATGAAGCACTCAGGCCCCGAATGCTCATTACTCCTGCCCGCCAGCAAGTTTTTGTCGGCCGCCGCAGGTTGCTCAGTTTCATTTCCCTCGGTGAATTGGGTAAGCGCCTTTCTGAAAGTCGTTACACCACCTGGGCCAGGAAATACACTTCCCCGGGTTTTAGCGAAGCCAGGCGGTTTATCACACCATATCAATCTACTTTTAGCTATCATCGCAGGCGTTATCCGCACCAAATGTCCATTATTGCCATTTGCCTGATCTCTATGGCGGCTCTGTTTATTAATGAATGGGGCAAGAGACCGATCCGGGTACTTGACCAGGAAGCATACTCTACTGAAATGGAAGCAAAAGCCAAAACGAACAAGCGGGAAGCTTTTGGTTTTGATGTGGACACTGCTTCCGTCAGACCCTTTAATACCAATGTTAAACCCTATATTGTAATGGGGCCGGGAGCCCGGCAGGACGGCAATGAAGAGCTCATTTTATCTGTCGATTTTGATGACAATTTGACGTATTACGATTGTTCGAGGCTTTCCTTTAAAACAGCAAAATACATTGTTCAGGATACAATGGTCCGCACCGCAGACCTCGCTGTTCGACGAATTTATGACCTGAAAGGCCTTGGCATTAAAGCGAATGCATTATGGCTGGGTTGTTTTGGAAAAGATACCCGGTATGTTGTTTTCCCGGGCTTGTTGCACACCAGCCACGCGGACGCTGAAGCCAGCCGGATTGTTTTTGAAAAAGCCTACAAAAAAGTAAATGCAAACAACCAGCTTCGAATTAAATCTTTGACAATCAATAAATAAAATCCTTTATCTGAATAAAACGCCTAATGATGAAAAAATACATCCTTGCCCTTGACCAGGGGACTACCAGCTCGCGTGCCATTGTGTTCGATCAGGATAGCAACATCGTATCTGTTGCCCAACAGGAATTTACGCAGATCTTTCCCCAACCAGGTTGGGTAGAACACAATGCGCTGGAGATTTGGGCCACACAACTGGGGGTAGCCCAAAAAGCCCTGCGGCAAATGAACATCAATGGGGCGGAAGTTGCTGCGATTGGCATTACCAATCAGCGCGAAACGACGGTCGTCTGGGATCGGCACAGTGGCGAACCGGTACACAATGCCATTGTTTGGCAGGATCGCCGCACGGCCCCGCTTTGTGAACAGTTGAAAACAGAGGGGCACGAGGCATTGGTACGCAACAAAACCGGGCTGGTAATTGATGCCTATTTTTCAGGTACAAAAGTCCGCTGGGTGCTCGACAATGTACCGGGGGCACGGGCAAAAGCAGAGCAAGGCGATTTGTTGTTTGGTACCATTGACAGTTGGTTAACCTGGAAATTAAGCGGGGGTAAAGTACATGTAACGGACTATTCCAATGCATCCCGTACCCTTTTGTTCAACATACATACCCTGGAGTGGGATGAGGAACTGCTGAATTTGTTAGGGATTCCACGTCAGATGCTGCCGGAAGCACGTTCTTCCAGCGAGGTTTACGCGCATACAACAGTGGACTTGCTGGGGGATTCTATT
>JABWAJ010000408.1 GCA_013361075.1 Saprospiraceae bacterium
CAGCAACAAAGTAAACTGAGCCAGCAGGATGGTCATTACAATGGTCGCGCTGTTGCTGGCAATGACCCGGTCAACAATGGCCTGGGTCAAAAAAGGAAAAGAAAATTGCAGGACACTGCTGATGCCAATGGCCAGAAAAACGTAAATAAGTTCTTTGCGGTATTTGTGAAAATACCTGAGCAAAAACATCAGGCCCAGGGAGCTTTCGTTTTCCTGTTCGCCATCCAGATCGTAAAAACTGGGAGTAGGTTCCAGCAACAGGGCAATGCCGAATTTTTCTTTATCCTGCTCAATGCTTGCCCAGTATTTTAAAAACTCCTGCTTCGTGTAAACTTTGTTGCCCTGGCCGGGGTCAGAAATGTAAACCTTGTTCTTTTTGACCTTGTACACCACCACAAAATGGTTTTGGGTCCAGTGTAAAATTGCCGGAAGCGTTGCTTCTTCTCTCAACTGGTCGAAAGATACAATTGCTCCGGAGGAACTGAACCCGATTGCTTCGGCCGCTTCGCTGATGCTGTACAGGGAAACCCCGTTTTTACTGATTTTGGTTTTTTTCCGGAGGGTGTCTAAAGAAAGATTTTTGCCATAATGCCTGCTAATCATTTTCAGACAGGTTGGACCGCAATCCATCATGTCAAATTGCATATAATTTTTGAAGCTCATAAATGCTGATGGTTTACAAAAAAATTAATTACCCAATCGGTTTCTGACATCATCATTGGCTGTACGCGACCTCCTTCGCAGTGCTTTTACGCCTTCTGCTTCGAAGTAATAATCCAGCCTCAGGATAAATTGGCGGCTGTCCCAATTCCTTTCCACATTGAAGTTCACATCTCCGTATTGAGATCTCCTTCGGGTAATTCCTGTTAAAAAAAGATCCCTGAAAGTGAATGAAACCTGCGCAGCTCCTTTGAGAAAATCCTGACTGACTCCTCCGCCCAGATACCAGTAGCTCAGATTTTCAGACACCCCGTAAAAAATGTCAGAATTGTAGTAAAAATTGAGGTTTGCTTTCAGGCCTTCCCGGATATCGAATGCCGGCGACACATAAATGCTGTAGGCATTATACCGGAATATTTCCCTGGTTCCTTCGAAAATAAACGATTGTTCGCCAGTCGAATACGTAACCCCGGAATTGAGAAACAACCAGGGTTGCAACTTGCCATTGTACCCTACGGAGGCATTGTAAGCCACATACCCGCCGTTGTTTTCCTTAACCCCTTCTGTAATATTGGATCCGGGGGATACCAGCCGGCTGAATTCCAGAATGCGCTTGTTGGCCTGGCTGTAGCTCAGGTTGAGGTAAAACTGGTTGTTGTACGCGTAATAGGCTTCCACCGAATGTGGAAAGAATGGCTGTAACGCCGGATTGCCAATGTAGTAATAAAACGCACTGACATAGCGCCGGAAAGGGATAATTTGCTGAAACCTGGGACGCGTTATTTTCCGGGCATAGGAAAGAGAAACATAGTTTTTTTCGCTGAACGTTTTCGACAGCGAAATACTCGGAAATAAATTCAGGTAAGTATCCGCTACTCTGGTGGAAATATCAAGCGCCTGCCCTTTATAATCGGTTAATTCGGCCCGAAGCCCTGCTGTGAGCGAAAAATATTTGGTTTTTGTGTTTATACTGGCATAGGTTGCCAGTATTTTTTCGTCGTAATGCAGGGTATCAAAAATCTGAATATCCCCGGAATCTTCTCCCAGAAATTGGTCCAGGTCCTGGCGAATGGCTGAATCTGCATATTTTATCCCGGCGTCAAGGGTGGCTTTTTTAAAATATTTTTTCACATCAGCTTTGATGCCAAACAACCGGTTGGAACTAAATACATTTTGTGACCGGAGCGACTGGTTGATCAATTGATTGAGGTCGGGATTCAGATAAGTATCCAGTATCTGGTCATTTCCAAGGTCACTTTCTACCCAATCATAATCAACATCAAAGTTCAGGTATGAATTACTGGTGTCAATATCTGTTTTAAAATTCAGGTTAAGCGTGCTAAGATTTCCTCTGTCTATAGTTTGGTCTGTGAGCTGAATGACCGAATCCTGATTTCCCTGATTCAGCACCCCTGCCAGCCCATTCATGCTGAGGTCTGAACGATTGGTATACCCGGAAAATTTAAGTCCCAAAATGGTTTTTTCCTTCAGGTAATAATCAGCCCCCAATGAATAATCAGCCCCTTTGCTAAAGCTGTTCAGGCGTTCATTTTCATTGATGGTTGTTTCAGGAGTATCACTGCCAAAAAAGCGTTCTGTTTCCGCAACCTCCCGTCTTTTATCGTCGTAATACCCCGCGTTGCCGTAAATGCTAAGGTCTCCAGCTCTTGCATACAGGTCAACTCCGGTGCTCCAGGAACCGAAAGTAGACCGCTGGATGCCCTCTGCTGAAAGCCCGACCGTATAGCCATTGCCGTCTCTGCGCTTCGTGACAATATTAATCACACGGCCATCAAAAGAAGCATCGAAAGCGGCATCGGGGTTGGCGATCAACTCTATCCGCTTAATCGAATAAGCTCCTTTTTTAGCCAGGATGTTCATGAGTTGTTGCAAGCTGAATTTGGTGGGTTTTCCATCCAGATATATGGTTGCTGCTTTACTCAGAAAGGAGATGTTGTCGTTGTCCACCAATACGCCGGGCGCATTTTTCAGAATCTCCAGCGCATTGTTTCCCAATGCATTGCTGCCTTCTACATTCCTGACTAAGCGCCCGGGTTCCCGGGTCAGCAATTTTCGGTCTCCGGTAACCGTAACGAGGCCCAGCCACTCGGGGTCCACTTCCATTTGGACAACAATCGAAGTGTCTTTGTCCGGGAACCGGTATGCCTTGTTCCAATCCGAATATCCAAGATAATTCAACAGGATGGCATAATCTCCTGGTTGCTTGTAGGGAATCTGCAAGACCCCGGCACTATCGGTTAATCCATTGAAAAATGCCTGGTCTTTTAAAAAAACCTGAACCGATACATCTGCAAGCTTGATTCCCTCATCTCCCAACACGCTTAGCCTTGCTACTTTATCCTGAGCGCCGGCAAAATAAGCCTGCATTAGCAATGCGAAAACAAACCCTGTTTTCAAAAAAACAGCTTTAGCTTTTTTGATCAACTGCATGTTTCTTTATTTAAGAATGCCAGAATAATTCACGGGCATCCATGAAAATTCATTGATGAAAAATGCACGCCATCCCAAGGGCGACAAGAAACGTTATAGAAAAGTTTTGAATAAGAAAAGCACCTCAATGACGAAGCATGTCATTGGCTTTTAAAGAATGTGTTTTCCGTCCATGCAGCTGAACGAGGATAAGTTTTGAATGAAAGGTATTATGGATAAAACAACTGTTTTGGGGTTTATCGTATCAATGCGGTGTTAATTAATTTTCAGGTACAATTGTTTTAAAGCAATTAATTCCCTTTCAAGGTAGGCCAAAGCTATTAAAAAATAAATAAAACCCAACATTGTATCCAAAAAAAAACAAAAGTCCTTCCAAAAAATTGAAAGGACTTCTGCTTTTATGAAAATAAACCTGGTTCTTCTCTAAGCTCTTCTACCACTTCGGCCAACGGCCCGGCGTATAGGGTGCGTCTTTCATTTCCAGATCTGCTTCCAGTTTCTGGAGATCGTCCCAGATAGATTTCAAATCCGTTAATACCGGACCAAATTCTTTGGCTGCAATCCGGTAAGATTCCCGGTGGGTTGCTGTGGGCGCAGCCGTTACGCCAAAAATAGCGCCTTCCACCTGCCCTACCCTTCCATTGATAGAAGGTGGTGTTTCAAACTCCCTGCGGGCCAGGGTCGCATCGCCATTGAGTTTGGTGCCGGCATCATTCAGGCGCCGCTCCAGGTCGTAAGCCCTTTTAGTCAGCTCCGCAGCAGGTGCCGGCATGTCCTGAATGGCTGTTTTGATGTGGCCGATACGGCTGACCATATTACTGCGAATGTCGTTGGCAGCGCTGACGGCGCGGCGCAAATCGGCTACTTTTTTACAAAAATCGTCATAGTCCTTTTTATCGGCTGCCGGTAAAGCTCCCTGGTGCAGAGCTTTGCACTCGAAACTAACCGGGCCGGCCAATTGGCTCAAAACTCCATCTTCAAACTTGTGCAGGGTTACCGAATAGCGTCCCGGCATGACCATATAGCCCAACTCGCTGCCCCCGAAAAGCTGATCTGCAGGTGGTACGTAGCGTTGGTGGGTAGGTGCGGGCGTGCCGTAGCGAAAATCCCAAACCAAGCGCTGCAAGCCTTTTTTAGCAGCCGTTTTGAGGTGGCGCACCACATTTCCTGAGGCATCGGTCACCGTAAAAAGCAGGTATGGATCCGGTTGGTTGTCTTCCAGGCGCAAGCTGTCTATGCTGGGATAGTACACCTTTTCGCCTTTGTCGGCCTTGGCTTTTTCTGCTTCCCGGCGCTTGTCCTTGATGGTTTTGATATCGTCTTTGAGGTAGTAAGAAAATACAGCCCCAACTCTGGGATTAGGAACGGAAAAGTAATTGGATCCCAAATGGCCTTTATCCCGAACCCCAAGTGGAAACGCTTCCACAAACATCAGCGCATCTTTGACCGGGAACAAAATGGCTTCTTTTTCGAGGTCTGTTTTTTGCAGTTTGCGCAAGGGCGTATAGTCGTCTAAGATGTAAAAACCCCGACCAAAAGTACCCAGCACGAGATCGTTTTCACGGCGCTGAATTTCTATGTCGCGCACTGCAATGGTAGGCAGGCCTGCTTTGAGTTGAACCCAGTTGCCACCGCCGTCATTGCTGAAAAAAGCACCGAACTCCGTCCCCACAAACAACAGATTCGCATCCACGTGGTCTTCGGCGATGGTGTAAATACTGCCGCGTTCGGGCAGATTGGCCTGTATGGCTTTCCAGGTTTTGCCGCCATCCGAAGTTTTGAACAGGTATGGCTTAAAATCACCGTACCGGTGGTGATTGAAGCAGGCATAGGCCACATTCTGGTCGTGCAGCGAAGCAATGATCTGGTGCACATAACTTTGTGCAGGCGCGCCGGGAATGTTGTCAATTTTCGTCCAGGATTGTCCGCCATTGGTTGTAACCTGAATAAGGCCGTCATCGGTGCCTGCCCAGAGCAGGTCGGGGTTAAGTTTCGACTCTGCGATGGTGGTCAGCTGTCCATAGATGTCCGTACTTCCATTTTTGGCAATGGCATCCACACTCCATACTTTCCCCATGACTTCCAGTTTGTTGCGGTCAATTTGCCGCGTCAGGTCCGGACTGATCACTTTCCATGAATTGCCGCGGTCGTCGGTGCGGAAGAGTTTGTTGGCCCCAAAATACAAACGGGTATTGCTGTGCTGGCTGATGAGCAGCGGTGAATCCCAATTCCAGCGGTAAGCTGCTTCTCCTTCTCCTTCTGTTGGCTTGATGTCGAGGGCTTCGCCACTCTTTCGGTCAAACCGCGACAGGAAGCCGTATTGGCTTTGGGCATAAATGATGTCAGGATTACTTTGATCCACCTGGGTTTCAAAGCCGTCGCCG
>JABWAJ010000012.1 GCA_013361075.1 Saprospiraceae bacterium
ACGAAGGGCAGCATACCGTTGCACTCACGGGCTTCTGGATTGGCGTTCACGAGGTGACTTTTGATGAATTTTTTTGTTTTCAATTCAAAGAATTCGACTCCGATACGGCAGAGGTGCCTGGGTTCAAAGCCGATGCCGTTGCGCGCCCTTCTCCACCCTATTACGATTTTACCTATGGAAGGGGAAAAGCCGATGGATTTCCGGCAACTACGATGACCCAGCAGGCAGCGCTGCGTTATTGCCAGTGGTTGTCTGAAAAAACAGGCGACTTTTACCGGCTGCCAACCGAAGCAGAATGGGAATACGCTTGCCGCGCAGGCACTCAAACTGCCTATTCCTGGGGAGACGAAGCCTCTAAAGCATCTGAATTTGCCTGGTTTTTTGAAAACAGCAGCGGTTCTTACCAAAAAGTCGGCTCTAAAAAACCCAATCCGTGGGGGCTTTACGACATGCATGGCAATGTAATGGAATGGTGTCTCGATTTTTATGCGGAGGATTACTTTCAACGGTTAGATACCGCCTCCACCAATCCTTTGATTTTGCCCACTAAAAAACACTCCCGTACTTTAAAAGGAGGCTGTTTTGAAGACGATGCACCAGCGCTGCGCAGTGCAGCCCGCAGGAAAAGCGACCCTAAATGGCAGGCCCGCGACCCCCAAATCCCAAAAAGTAAATGGTGGAATCCGGAATCGCCTTTTGTCGGCTTCAGGCTGGTTCGGGAAACAAAAAAAGTTTCAAAAGTAGAAAGGGATCGTTTTTTTGAGCAGGTGATCAAAGATTGAGATTGCCCCCTCTCTCTACTTTCTACCCTCTACTTTCTACTTTTTACCCTCTACTTCATCCTTTTCATCCAACCTTAAACCTACACTTAAAATGAGTAAAACAACCAGACGCGAGTTCATCAAAACTTCTACCGCCGTGACGGGAGGGGTAATGCTGGGCGGCCTTTCCTTAGCGCAGGCAGCCAATAGTTTCACCGACGATGCCATAAAAATAGCCCTGGTCGGGTGTGGCGGGCGCGGCACCGGAGCAGCGGTCCAGGCCCTGCTGACCAAACAAAACGTAAAGCTGGTAGCCATGGCGGATGCTTTCAGACACCGCCTTGACGATGCTTACAAAAGCATTACCGCCGATGACCTCGCCGATGTGATTGGTGTGGAAGGCAATGTCAAAAGCCGGGTAGATGTACCGGAAGAACGCAAATACATTGGCTTTGACGCTTACAAAAAAGCCATTGCCCATGCTGATGTGGTCATCTTAGCTACGCCGCCGGGGTTTCGCCCAGACCATTTTGCGGAAGCGGTAGCTCAGGGCAAACAGGTTTTTATGGAAAAACCCGTTGCCACTGACGCGCCTGGCATCCGAAAAGTGCTGGAGGCTGCCGAAATGGCGAAGCAAAAAAAACTAAACGTCGTTGTCGGGCTTCAACGACACTACCAAAAGGTTTACCGACAGTGGGTAGATATGCTGCAAAATGGTGCGATTGGAGAAATTATCGCTTCCCGCGTATACTGGAACATGGGAGCCCTGTGGGTAAAACCCCGCAAACCGGATGCTACCGAAATGGCTTACCAGATGGACAACTGGTATTACTTCAACTGGCTCTGCGGCGACCACATTGTAGAGCAACACGTCCACAACATTGACGTGTCGAACTGGGTAAAAGGGGCTTACCCGATCCGCGCCTATGGAAGTGGCGGGCGTCAGGTGCGCGTAGGCAAAGAATACGGTGAAATTTTCGACCATCATGTAGTGGAATTTGAATACGCCGATGGTTCGCGTATGTTCAGCCAGTGCCGTCAGATCCCGGGTACAAAAGAATCCGTGACCGAAGCTTTCCACGGCACCAACGGTTCTGCCCCCTGGCCCGGTCGCATCCAAACCAAAAGTGGCTACGCGCTCCTGAATTACAATGACAAAGGAGACCCTGACCCTTATCAGAATGAACACGATGAATTGTTTGCAGCCATAGCAAAATCGGAATATAAGTTTGCCGATGCAGAAAACGCTGCAAAAAGCACAATGACGGCCATTATGGGGCGAATGGCCACCTATTCCGGCCAACTCATTGAGTGGGATGCTGCGCTGAATTCCAAAATCAGCCTGATGCCGGAAAAATTAGACTGGAACGCTAAGCCGAAGTTGTTGCCCGGAGCGGATGGGATGTATGCCTGTGCAGTGCCGGGGATTACGAAAGTGGTGTGATCTTATTGTAAAAAGCAAGATGCAAAAGGCAAAAGGCAAGTTGATTTCGATAACTTCGCAATGGATACGGGAATTTAAGATGATTCCCCTGTTGCCAATCATTTATCGAGTTTGTTGCCTTTTGCCAATTTGCCAATTCGCCCTTTGCTCCTTATCCCTTGCCGCCCAGCAGCGCTACGAATTTTCACATCCCCAAATGGGTACCGTTTTTCGTTTGGTTTTTTATACAGAAAAAGACTCAACAGTCGCAAAAAATATAGCCCGACAAGTTTTCGACCGGGTAGATACGCTGAACGCTGTATTTTCCGATTACCTGCCGGAAAGCGAACTCAACCGCCTGAGTGACAAAGCGGGAAGCGGCAAAAAAATTAAGGTTTCAGAAGACTTATGGCATATCCTTTGCCTGTCTAAAAAATACGCCAAAGCCAGTAAAGGAGCATTCGATCCTACGGTCGGAGCACTGACGAGGCTTTGGCGGCGGGCGCGCCACCTTAAAGAAGCGCCCGATTCGGCCCGCGTTGCAGCAGCACTCAAGACGGTGGACTATAGAAGCATTCGTTTTTTCAAAAACAGGCAGATTCAACTAAAAAGAAAGGGAACCCGGTTGGACCTTGGCGGCATTGCGCAGGGCTACGCTGCCGATGAATGCCTGGCCCGGTTGCGGGAAGCAGGTATTTTGGCTGCCCTTGCAGATGCCGGCGGTGATATTGCCCTCGGCGACGCTCCTCCTGGCTATAAAGGCTGGACGGTTGAGCGCATCACCTCGGATTCAACGAAAGAAGTTTTGGTTTTAGCCAATTGCGGCATTACCACTTCCGGGGCTCTTTACCGCTTTTTTGAGGCGGCAAACGGTGTCCGATATTCTCATATTATAAATCCGCAAACAGGTTGGGGCATTACAAAGCACCATTTGGTGACTGTGCTGGCTTTGAATGCTGTAGCGGCTGATGCCTGGGCGACAGCGTTATCCGTTACCGGGAAATCAACCCGAAAAAAATGGCAAAAGCGCCCAGCCCGAACCCGGGTTTGGATTACACCGTTTAACCCTTAACGCCCTTGCCCCTTCATTTCATTCCCTCCATCAGCTTCCGGATGTTTGACTCAATGACTGCCCCTTCGCCCTGTGGGTCCAAAGTAGCTGATTTAGTGGCCAATTGCAGTGCTGTCCGGATATTTTCCGGGTCGTAACGCGAAAGTTTATAGGTGCCAAAGTTCTTTTTCAGAAAGTATTTGGCGCATGCGGCCAGTTCCTCCGGATCTGCGGAAGCAGCGCAATCGGCTTCCTTCATCAACCCGAATTCGATGCGCTGAAGGACAGTAAGCGGAGCAATGAACCCGGATTTGTCTAAATTTGCCAGGTCAAAAAAATAAGGAAAAAAGCGAGGCCCCGAACCAAGTAAAACCCGTTCGCCGGCAGGAGAAAAGGCAACCGAGTAGCAAACACCGGTCAATTTCCAGGTAAACCAGGCCTGCGTTTTGTCCCTTTGACCAACCTGCCAGAGTTTGGCTGTTCTGTCCTCACATCCGGCCAGAACGCAGGTGCCATCCGGAGAAAAGGCAACAGATCTGACCGGCGCATCAAATCCGGTGTAAGTTTCTATTTCCATGCCGCCTGCAAACCACAATTTCACCGTTTTGTCCCAACTCCCCGTGAGCAGCCGATTCCCGTCGGGTGAAAAAGCTACGGATAAAACCCCGGAAGTATGCCCTTTGAAGCTGCGGATTTCCCGGCCGGTCAATTCCCAAAGCCTGGCTGTATAATCCCAACTCCCCGTCAATACCTTTTGGCCATCGGGGGAAAACGCAACGGCCCAGACACTGGACTGGTGGCCTGAAAAAGTCTGAAGTTCTTTTCCGGTTAAATCCCAGAGTTTGGCGGTGCGGTCAAGACTGCCTGTCAGGATCCTTTGTCCGTCAGGAGAAAAGGCAACTGCAGTAACACCTGTCGCATGGCCGGAAAAAGTTTGGAGTTCCTGGCCGTTGATGTCCCAGAGTTTAGCTGTGCCATCCCAGCTACCAGTTAAGACTTTTTGTCCGTCGGGCGAAAAAGCCACTGAAGAAGCCACCTCTTTATGGCCGGAAAATGTCTGAATTTCCTGCTCGTTCAAATCCCAGAGTTTGGCCTCCCCCGACCAGGTACCGGTCAGTACGCGTTGCCCGTCAGGGGAAAATGCTACAGAACGCACAATTTCTGTGTCGCCCGTGAAATAGCGAAGTTCGAATCGCCTTAAATCCCAGAGTTTGACGACCCCATCTTCACTTGCAGAGAGGAAACTTTTTCCATCAGGTGCATAAGCAATAGCACTGATGCCTTTGGTATGGCCCGCAAAGGACTGAAGTTCCCTGCCCTCCAGATCCCAGAGTTTGACCGTAGTATCGAAGCTCCCCGTCAGGATGTTTTTCCCGTCAGGGGAAAAAACAGCAGGCCAAACCGCCTGTTCGTGACCAAAAAAAGTGCGGAGCTCATTGCCCTTTAAATCCCATAATTTGGCAGTCCGGTCGAGACTTCCTGTCAGCACGTTTTTCCCATCGGGAGAAAAGGCGACCGACCAAACAGCAGCGGTATGCCCCGGAAAAGTCCGGATTTCCCTTCCTTCCAAATCCCATAATTTCACAGTCCCGTCTTCGCTGCCCGTCAGTATTTGTTGCCCGTCCGGAGAAAAAGCGACCGACTGCACGGCGTCTTTATGGCCACTGAAGGTTTTCAATTCCCGGCCACTGGTGTCCCATAGTTTGGCTGTTTTATCCCAACTCCCGGTCAGTATGCGTTGGCCGTCGGGAGAAAAGGCTACTGTAAGAATGGCTTCTGTATGCCCGGAGAGCACCTGTACTTCGACTCCGGAGAGGTTCCATATTTTTGCAGTTTTATCCAGGCTGCCCGTCAGCACGAACTGGCCGTCAGGAGAAAAGTCAACAGATTCCACGCTTTCGCTGTGTCCCCAGAAGGACTGTAGCTCCCGGCCTGAGAGGTCCCAGAGCTTGGCCAGATGATCGCTGCTTCCGGTCAGTATGCGTTGCCCGTCAGGAGAAAAAGCAACCGATAAAACCTCCGATGCATGACCAATAAAGGTGCCTGTTGCAAAGGCAATGCCAGGATCGCTCAGCAGGCTCGACCGGTTTTTCAAATGCAATGGGCTTTCCCCCTGTGTCAGGCGACAGGCTTCGTGAGTAATGCGCAGGAGCAAGGTGCGGTCGTAATTCGGCTGTGCCATCAAATCAGCCATCTTTGAAGTCAGTTCCGCGGCGCGGGCATTCCGGTCGTAAGCTGCTTTTTCAGCCTGGATTCCTGCGCTTACAGAGTCGAGTAAAGCCGCAATGGTTTTGGCCATTCCCGGGCACAAGGGCAGGGCAGCTTCGCAATACTCCCGGGCGGGAATCCATTTTTTTGCAGCGATATTGGTTCGGGCCTTTTGAAGCATTTCCCGGCAAAAACCCGGATCTTGAGCCATCAGCAGGTTGCAACCAGCAAACAAAATCAGAAAGGCAATCCAGTTTTTCATAATTGAGGGTGCATTTAGGGGTGGCGTTATTCGATTTCTTTTAAAAGCGCAATGATTTCTGCATTGGTCTTGTCCAATTTTTGCGCTTCCAACAAAATCTGATGAGCCATTTCCCGGTCGCCTACCCGCATCATCCGCTTGGCAGATGCCAGAAATTTTTCCACTTCAATGCGATTGCGTTCTGCTTTTTCGGCTTCCAGCGTCGCTATTCGCTGAAGGGCTTCCTCAAGGGCCGTCTGGGCAGTTTGTCTTTCCAGGCGGGCAAGGCTGTCATTTTGGATGGTTGTTTTTATTCTTTCTTCGGCTACCCGGATTTTTTCTTCAGCAACAGCCAATTTAGCTGCTGTTTCTTTTTTTGCTTTCTCCGAACCTGCGTACAGCCAAAGTAATATAACCAGGAGCAGCAGGAAAATCCCATTCAACAATCTTGTGATCATCAGCCATCGCCTTTTTAAAGCGAACCTTCCGTGGTCGTTTTCTCCTTTTTGGATACTCATAGTGCTGTTTTTTTGAGCAGGATGATTGGTTTTATCCCGGTACCTCTGCCATCACCTCTGCCGAGTGTTTTCTCTTTTCAAAATCATTGGAAAGCGCAAGCTAAGGAATTGAAGTAAAAAAACCAATACGAGCCTAAAGCAGAGTTGGGAAATTAAAAAAATCACTATAATTGCGAATGTCGGAGCAAAAGCTACAGGCCTTAATCTCCGGATTCTACTTCAAATGTTGTCTTCCAACAACCAACAGATCCATTGCCATGTCAACAATATTCAGATTTTTTGCTTTCCTGCTTTTGGTTTTCAATGTCAGCCAACTTTTTGCACAGCTCAGGCTGCCCCGATTGCTGAGTTCCAATGCTGTTTTGCAACGCGATTTGCCTTTGCCACTGCGTGGACAGGCCGCAAAAAACAGCAAAATCACCCTGAATTTCGCCGGAAACAGCTATCGTGCAAAAGCTGATAAAAATGGTCACTGGCAAATTCAACTTCCTGCTATGCCCGCAGGAGGGCCATTTAGTATGGAAATCAGCGATGGCCGGGAGGTCATTACCCTGAAAAACATCCTGATTGGCGACATCTGGGTGTGTTCAGGGCAATCCAATATGGAATGGCCGTTGCGGGAATCCAACCAGGCTGAAGCAGCAATTGCCGCCGCAACCGACCCAATGATCCGGCACTTCTATGTGGATCATACCGCTTCTTTCATTCCTTTGGATACTTTAAAAAACGGAGACTGGAAAGAATGCAGCCCCGCAACCGCCGGTAATTTTACTGCTGTCGGCTACTTTTTTGCCAAACACCTGCGCGAAAAAACTGGAGTACCCATTGGCTTGTTGCACAGCTCATGGGGAGGCAGCCGTATTGAGCCCTGGATGGACGCTGCCACCCTGGGTTTCAAAGATGCAAAAGACCTCGAAGCCCATCTTGAGCAAAAAACGGGGGCTCAAAAAATCCGCATTGCCGAATTCCTGCGCAATAAATTCGGGGATCAGATTCCGACAACAGACAATGGCATTCAAAACGGGAAAGCCGTTTGGGCAGCAGCCGACCTTGACGACAGCAACTGGCAGAGTATGGAGCTTCCCGGTTTGTGGGAAGGTCAGGGATGGGACATCCTTGATGGCATCGTATGGTTTCGAAAAGAGGTAACTCTCACGGCAACGCAGGCCGCACAGGCGGCTACGGTGGGTCTCGCAATGATTGACGACAGCGACGAAGCCTGGATCAACGGCGTAAAAGTGGGCGGTTTGTACAACAGTTACAGTACTGTCCGCAGTTACAAAATCCCCGCAGGAGTTTTGCGTGAAGGCAAAAACACCCTTGCCGTGCGTGTTGAAGATACGGGCTATGGCGGCGGGTTTCACGGCAATCCTGAGTTACTCTACTTAAAAACCGGCGAAGAAATAATATCTCTGGCCGGCCAGTGGAAAATGAAGGTAGGAAAAGCCATAGGTAGTTTGCCCGGTACACAAGACAACCAGTTGCCTACCAAGCTTTACAATGCCATGATCAAACCAATTCAGTGGTTTCCCATTAAAGGCGTAATCTGGTATCAGGGTGAAAGCAATGCCAACAATCCGGAGGATGCTATGGCTTATCAAGCCCTGTTTCAAAACATGATCCGGCAATGGCGTAAGCAATGGGGAGTTGGTGATTTTCCGTTCCTGTTTGCACAGTTGGCCAATTTTCACGCGGCAGAACCAGAGCCGGGCAATAGCAATTGGGCGCTGCTCCGGGAGTCCCAATCGGCCGCACTGGCATTACCCAATACAGCACAGGCGGTCATTACTGACATTGGTGATGCCAATGACATCCATCCCCGGAATAAAAAAGATGTGGGTTACCGGCTTGCACTTGGCGCCCGTCGGTTTGCTTATGGAGAAAAAAACCTCATTTACAGCGGCCCGACGTTTGCTTCGTTAACTGTTGATCCGGGTAGTGAAACAGGCGGTCGCCCGGCTTCCCTGCGTTTGCAGTTCAACAACCGGGGTAGCGGGTTGATCGCCAAAGGCGACCGCTATGGATATCTCCGCGGCTTTGCCATTGCAGGTGCTGACCGTAAATTCGTTTGGGCCAAAGCATTGATCCAGGGAGACCAGGTGGTGGTCTGGAGTGAAAAAGTTTCGAATCCCGTAGCCGTTCGATATGGCTGGGCCGATAATCCCGACGACGCCAACCTGTTCAATGCAGAAGGCTTGCCGGCATCACCTTTTAGAACCGATCAATGGTAGTATGCTTTGTTTCCTGAGGTTTTGTTTATACAGGAAATTATGGGGAAAAGTTGGCCCTGGCGGTGGTGGCACAGCTGCCCGTTCAGCATCTGTTTCTGCTCTTCGGCGGCGAAGTTCAAGTTTCAGGCTTTCCTCCCCTTTGCGCATGGCCCAGTGGTGATTGGCAGAAAAAACCGGGCGCAACAAAAAGGTTAGCATTTTTAGCAATGGTTTTTCTGCCTGAATTTTCCAATCATAGGTAATTTCGCATTGACCTCCGCTTCCTTGTCTGAAGGTCCAAACACCTGTTCCTGCAAAATCGCCGACAGCCTCAAGGGAAAACCCGGTAGGAAAATGGGTTTCTGTCACATTGAATTGCCAGCGCAGGGTGTAGGGCAACCATCCTTTTGTGAATAAAGCCACGACTTTACCGACGCCTCCCGGGCGGCCTTTTTCCAATTGTTTGACGTCGAGATAAACGCTTGGCCACCAGCGGGAGAGACCTTCTACATCTTCCAGAATGCGGTAAACCTCTTCGCAGGTGGCCTCCACACACCATTGGGTAATAAAATGATAAGTATTCATAGCAGCTGATTGTCGAAGTGAAAGCGTGGGTAAGATAAGCCCTGACCTTGTTGTTTATTTTTTTATTACTTAGATACGGGAAAAGCGCCCAATTGGATCATCATTCCCAACGCATCTGCATTCAGCCATAAATCAGTGGCTTTTCCGTTCCGGAATTGGAAAATGACGGTTGCAGGAACCACAATTTTCCGGTTGGTAGCGGAAACGCCTTTAAAAGCTGCACCGGTATGGGTTCCTTCGAGTTGATGGCGGACTACTACTTTATCTCCTTCAGCAATGACATCCAAAATTAAAAATTTTGCATCCGGAAACGCATCCAGGATTTCCATCATGGCTTTCCGATATCCTTCTGCATCAACTGCCTGAGGTTCCCATCCGTAAAACTTTGCGTCAGAAGCGCAGTTTTTTATTACTCCGTTCAGGTTGTGTTTGTTTAGCTCTGCCATCAAAGTATTTGCCAGGTCTTTATTGGACACCCCTTTCATTAACTGCGCATTGAATGCAGTCAAATCAAAAGCAATTTCTATACGAATGGCCTTTCCGGCAGCATCAAAAGTCCAGTATTGCAAAAATGGAAGTTCAACACGGTTGCCCGTTGGAGGATTGCCCATTAAGGAGCCCGTATTCGTACCCAGGAACAGACCCCGGACAGCAAGAGTCATCGTCCCTTCTGTGCATTCTGCAATTTTGTGTTGAATGTCGGGGAAGCCTGTCCGGAAAGCCATGCCAACCCCTTTGTAAGCTTCCAAATTCAACGGCGTGGGCGACAACGGCATAAAAACCTGAATGTCAGAACTTAAATACTGCGCAGCCTTGTCAAAGTCTCCCATATCAACAGCCGACCAAAAGTTGCGGACACTGGATTCGAGTTTGCCTGCGTGTACTCCTGTGCTAATGGCGGCCATGCATAAAACGAACACGGACATTTTGAACGATTTCATATGATCAGATTTTAATGAGTGAATGATTTTAAAAAATGAATGCTGTTGATTCCGATGCAAAATTGGCCTTACAACAGGCTGGCAATCAACCCGCTGAAAACGGGATATTTTTCTACCTGAAAAAGGGGATTTTGCATCAAGATCTTGCAAAGCCGGGTAAGAATGCGGTACATTGGGTAAAATTTGAGCGCTTATGACCTTAAAGCCTCTGTTTTCTATCGCAGTCATCTGGTTACTTGCTGTTTTTGGCCAGGGCTACGGACAAACTTTGCCAAAACAAGACAGTTTGTTAAAGTTGGCAAAGGAAACCCGTTCAGATACAGCCAGGGTATGGGCACTTATGGAAACCGGAAAACTTTTCCTGAACAAGCAGGCAGATACAGCTGATTATTACCTAAGCCAGGCGTTGCAACTGGCTGAACGCATCCACTTTGAACGGGGCATTGCGCGTTGCCGGATCAACAAAGCGGTCGGTTTGTACGACCTCGGAAAGTTTGATACCGTGTTGGTGCTTTGCAAATCAAGCATTCCCATTTGCGAAAAGCTAAAAATGGGGAAAGAGCTGGTTGCTGTTTACAACATGATGGGCAATACCTGGAATTTGAAAGGCAATTTTTGGTTGGCCATTGAATTCTTCGAAAAATGCCTGGAAGCCATGAAAACAGCTACCGTACCGCCCCATTTTCCGGTAGTCGTAAATGACAATCTATCGATTCTTTACATCAACCTCCATTTATACGACAAAGCATTGTTTTACGCTTCCGGGAGCTTGCAACTGGCGGAAGAAATTGGCGACGAAGCAACCATTGGCACAGCCTGCCAGCACATTGGATCAGCCTATTTGGGGCTGCAACAAAAGGAGAAAGCACTCGGGTATTTCCAACGGGCAGTTGACATTGCCAGGAAACTGGATTATCCCCGCCTTTTTACCACTTCAATTTCTAACGTTGCTGAAATCATGGCGTTTAAAGGCGACCATCAAAAAGCAAAATCCCTTTACAAAGAGGGGTTAAAGGTTTCCAGAGAGCACGATGACCGGGAAGGTCTCGTTTACAACCTGCATGGCCTGAGCCTGGAGGCATTCCACGAAAGCGATTACCCCGCTGCCAAAGCCTATGCAAAAGAGGGCCTCAGTTTGGCTCAGGAAATGCAACTATCCAGTTACAGTTATGCTTTGTACCTGACACTTTCTGACATTGCCCTGCTGGAGGGCGACTCAAAAACTTATACGGCCTACCGGGATCGGTACCGCGAACTTCGGGATTCGGTTGCTTCAGGTGCCCTCGTTCACGCCTTGCAGGAACTTGAAACCAAGTACGAAACTGAAAAAAAGGAGCAACGCATCACCCAATTGGAACAGGAAAAAGAGTTACAGCAACTGCGCATCCGTCAAAAAAACAGTCTGATATGGGGATTGGCCCTGGCAGCAATTGGTTTGGTGATCCTGGCGGTGCTTTTGCGCCGAAATTTCAGGAACGGCCGAAAAATTCTGGATCAGGAGTTGTTGATTCACCGCCAAAAGATCAGGGAACTGGAACAGGAGCGCCAACTGAACATAGCCGACGCAATATTGCAAGGGCAGGAAAAAGAGCGGGGCAGGCTTGCACGCGACCTGCACGACGGCCTTGGCGGCATGCTGTCGGGCATCAAACAATCCCTTTTTGCCCTGAAAGAAAATCCGGCTTTATCCAACACATCAACCCTGGCGTTAGGACAGGTCATTGGGGAACTTGACCACTCCATCAGCGAATTGCGGCACATCGCCAGAAACATGATGCCCGAAGCATTGGTTCGTTTTGGTCTCAAAGATGCATTGGAAGATTACTGCGACCACCTCCGGCTGGCCGATAAGCTTGAGATCCATTTCCAGGCTTTCGGAATGGATGACCGTCTGAATCAGGAAACAGAGGTGGTGGTTTTTCGCATTGCCCAGGAATTGCTCAACAACGTCGTGCGGCATTCCGGAGCCACCCAGGTACTGGTGCAACTGCTGCGCGACGGAAACCGGGTGAATCTCACGGTAGAAGACAATGGAAAAGGATTCGATGCAACTTCACTTGACCGTGTTCAGGGCATTGGTTGGATGAACATACGGTCCCGGGTGAATTATTTAGACGGTAACCTTGATGTACGCACTGAGCCAGGCAAGGGTTGTTCTATCACCACAGAATTCGAAATCTCATGATCCGCGTATTCATAATTGACGACCATCCAATGGTTATTGAAGGGATAAAATCGCTGTTGACTCAATCGTCCGTTGCCGAAATTTGCGGTAGTGCACAAACCGGCAGCACAGCATTGGAAGCTTTAAAATCCATGGAAGCAGAAATAGCCCTTGTGGACATCAACCTGCCTGACCTTAGCGGAATTGAACTCTGTGGGATGCTCAAAAAACAATTTCCTAAAATCAAGGTATTGGGGCTTAGTACCTTTAAAGAGCGCAGTTACATCACACGCATGATTGGAGCAGGTGCCTCCGGGTATCTTTTAAAAAACGCTACCCGCGAGGAATTGGAAGACGCCATCACCGCAGCCTGGCGAGGTCAGTTGTACATGAGTTTAGAAGCTGCTGCAATTCTTACAAAACCAGCACCTGATACCCCTGATCTCCCCTTGCTTACTGCGAGAGAGAAAGAGATTTTATTGCTCATTGCAGAAGGGATGACCAATCAGGAAATTGCTGAAAAACTATTCATCAGTCCGCTTACAGTAGATAGTCATCGCAAAAACCTGCTGGCAAAATTTGGAGTCAAAAACACGGCAGCCATGGTGCGGTTTGCGATAGAATTTAAGCTGATTGAGTATTAATGATAAAAAAACCAGACTCGATCCATGTTTTCCTCCAGGTTGTCCAGGCTGCCTGAGCTGCTGCTTCGGGCTTGTTGTGCACCCTGGCAGCAACGGCCAATGCTTCCTGCACCGTACACCCGGAGGCTAATTCCTGAAGAAAAGTGTATTGAGGGGGCAGCAATTCATAAACTGCTGTGCGGAAATTTTTTCGAACCATGGCTACAAATTGCGTCCCTGGTGCCGGAACATCAGGATCTGCACCATTTGCAACAGCACGATAATAGGCGCTCACCGGAAAACCGTATTGATGAAGGGAAAAACAGGGTTGAACCCGTAAGCTCTCATCTGAGTCTGACAGGGCTGCATAAGGCTTACCTTCGTGCCCGGGCGCATCAAACATGGAATAAAGGTCCCATTCAAATCGAGCCAATGCAATCATGAACTCAACCCATTGTTCCTTTTCCGTTTCGTTAAGGTCAGGGCGGGTTTGCTGCAAAAAATCCGGAAAATTGGCCCCCAAAAGAGCTAATGTCGGACTAACAGAAGGGTACTGCCTAAGGTAATCCCTGCCAAAATCATCAAAAAGCTCTTTTCCCAAAGCATGACACAGGGCTTTGAATTGCCCTTCAAGGCATTGCAGCAACCTGGCATAATATCCGTTTTGGTAAATGGCCAAACGTGCCGGAGCAGACAGGGTCTTCGAAGCCGCAATGTGCCGCAACGTGTCGTCCGGAGAGGTAGCCTGTCCTGACAATACCAGCGCTTGCTGCATCCACACCTGTATGTCTCCCAACTGGTTGTCGTTTGGCTCCATGTGATCAATTGGTAACAGTATCTTCCATAATCTGCGGCACCATAAAGTTGATTGGAGTACCTACAGCTTCCTCTGTGAATCGTACAGGGGGTGTTGCTTCTTTTTGCCCCATTGATTCGCCCATAAAATCCCGGGCTTTATGCAATTCCAGCAAACATGCTTCGAAGGAAGGAATATTGCCATCCCATTCCAATAAGGTTGAAACGCCCCCCGTTTTGTTCCAGGCCAGCCGGAATAGTTCCCAAACCTCAGCAACAACAGGCCTGTCGTGGGTATCAATGATGTGAGTCCCGCAGTGTTGATGCCCGGCTAAGTGCATCTGAACAATGCTTTCCCATGGCAATGCTTCGAGGTAGGCTATTGGATCAAGGTCTGCATTGAAGCACGTCACATACGTGTTGTTAACATCAAGTAACAGCCCGCACCCGGTTTCCCTGACCAGGCCGCTTAAAAATTCGGGTTCCGGAATTGTTGAATGGGTAAAACTCAGGTAAGTGCTTGGGTTTTCCAGAATCAGGGGGCGCTCCAGGTAGTCCTGTACCACCCGAATCCGGCTGACCACATGCCAAAATGCTTCTTCTGTGAGTGGCAGGGGCAATAAATCATGCGTATTGGTGCCCAACACTCCCGTCCAGCACAAATGGTCGCTGACCCACCGGGGGTTGACTTCCGCGGCAAGGTCGCGAAGGGCTTTGAGATAAGTCAGGTCAACCGGTGCCGTACTGCCAATGGATAAAGAGACCCCGTGCATGACCACAGGGTAGCGTTCGGCTACCTGGCGCAAGACATAGCGTGGGCGCCCCGCGGAAAACATAAAATTTTCTGAAATCACCTCAAACCAGTCTACTGCAGGCCAATGTGACTGGATGTAATCGAAATGAACGTGGCGCAGGCCCAGCCCCAGGCCCAGGTTTGGCAATGCCCTTACCTGCGCCTGGAGTTGAGCAATATGGTTAGCCATGGAAATCATATACAACTGCCGCCTCCGCTCATACCACTGGCACCGCAGGCATTGTAATCAGGATTGTAATTCTTTTTGAGCCAGGCAGTCGTAGGGCCAACCGGCGAAGGAGACGGCCCAAAGGTCCGCCCCGACTGCTTCATGCGTTCTTCAAATACCTTTCTGGCGCGTTGCCACACACTTTTTCCCTGGTTTGGGCCATCCGTAGAGAACCGTTCAGCATTGATGGGTACGGCACAGGACCCTCTCCAGGCACATGGGTTATCGCCGGGGCGATCCTGTTCTTCCCCTGTACCATAAAGGCCGCAACCGCCTTGTCCACGGCAGTTGTTCAAGGTATGGCAGGAATGTTCGGCGGCCGTGGCACAAGTTCCCATACCTGCACATTCATTAGTTCCGAGGCGGTCGTGCGCTTTACAGGCATTCAGGCCCATGCAGGCATGCAATTCCAAAGGCATATTATTTTGCGAGTTCATACTGCTTCATTTTTTTGTTTAAAAATGGACAATGCCGTCTGCACCTACATTCACATCTGGCAGCACTTCGATCCGGGCTATAATATTGGGATCCAGGCCAAGGCTGGCAGGAACAGATTTGGCCAACGCCACCAGTTCCTGTTTGGCAGAAGCCAAACTCGTAAACTGGTAGTTTTCAAACGTGGGGGCTAATGCTTGTCCGGCCTTATTGTTTAAAAACAAATAGCGCATGCCGCCAATAATTTTATCCAAAATGAAAATCATGCCTTTGTGCATGCCGATGTAAAACATGGTATTTTGGGCATTTCCTTTTAAAGTATAACTGACCTCAGTCATCAAAAACAAATAAGAATAAACCGCATTGGCTAAGTCAACCAAAGGATAAAACTGGCTTGGGTAGCTCGCTCTGGTTGGATTTTCAGGGAACGGGTGGATAAAACAATTCAATTCCTCTGCACTGAATTTTTTAATTTCTTTGTGCAATTGGTTGAATTTAAACCAGTGAGAGTCCTCATCTTTTTCCGGGTCGTCTACTTCGTGTGTTGGGTCGTTGGGGTATCCTTCACCCTGGTGTTGAATGGTGCTGATGGCTTTTAAAGCTGATTTTTTGTCTTTAACAATGCGCAAATCGCCACTGTGGTCATTGTTGGGATACACAGCCTGATCGGAGCCTCTTGCAGCCGGATCCAGTGGATTTTCCGGTTGCTGGATGTAATAGGCATCTTTGGGATAAATGGTATCTATATTACTGGCTGCGTAATACCCCTTTCCACTGCCTAACTGGTAAGCTTCTTGCTTAAAATCAGCGTCCGTCGTTTCTTTTTCAATCAATTCAGTGATGTAATCGTAGAACTGGCCGATGGTTTCCCAATTATCTCCTTCGGGTTTTGCGCCTTTTTTTTCGGGTTTTTCAATCCCAAGAAACTTTTCCAGCTGATCCGCGGAAAGTTTTGATAATCCTACGGAAAAACCTTTTTTGTGGTGCGGCAGGTTGGTAGGATAGGCACCAGGAGATTTACCATAAAGCTGCGGAAATCCGCCAAGCGCCCGCATGAGGTTGCAGGCCAGCGACATGTGCAGCATTTCCTCTACGGCAACGCTCATGATCAAGCCCCCGGCCTGGTTGGCATAAGTTGCTAATGCCTGGCCATTTTTCGAGGCATCACAGCCACTGGGAATCCTATTGATGGAATAATACGTGTAGAGGTAAATAGGAATGGTGCTCAACTCGATCTCCACGGCAGTCTGGAGATGACTAAGCAGGTTTTGACGCTGAGAATCAGTCATATTAATTGTGTTGTAGAGGTTTAGTATTGCAGCAAATATAAAACTCCTTACTAATAATGACTGAACAAAACACCCATTCTTTTTTAGTTTGTCTTACTTTTTCAGCACCTCAGGTTATGGTCATAAAATCAAATGTCAACAGCTGAGCCACTAATGATTCTTCCGTATTGGGTTTCCCGTACAACAGTTGAGCAGGCAATTTTTGGGTCGTGCTCAAAAATGAGCCGGTGCCTCTGATCTGCTGCCTCATTCAAAATCCGGGCTTTTTCTTCCAGCGTCAGAAGCGGCCGTACATCGTAAGCCATCACATAAGGCATTCCGATGTGGTAAGACGAAGGAATCACATCCGCACAATACAAATAAACATGCTGCCCATTGTCAAGGACAGGCAGCATCATGGCTTCTGTATGGCCATAAACAAAGCGCAGTTTTATGCCCGGCAACCATTCTTTATCAGTCTCCGAAACAGGAATAAAGCGCAAAACCCCTGCTTCCTGAAGCGGAACGAAGTTTTCCTGCAAAAAAGAAGCTTTTTCTCTCGCGTTGGGGCTCATCGCCCAGGCATAGTGTTGCTCATTAGACCAATAAATGGCGTTTGGAAACGCGGGGACTAATTTCCCCTTCTCATCAATTTTTACAGCCCCGCCACAATGGTCGAAATGCAAATGGGTGAGAAAAACATCCGTAATGTCTTCAGGTGCAAAACCCTTTTTGCGCAGCGAGTCCAATAGAGAAGCGTCCCCATGTGGTTCGAAGTGGCTGCGAAAGCGGGCATCCTGCTTGTCGCCAATGCCGGTGTCTATGAGGATGTTGCGGCCGTCCGTTTCTACCAGGAGGCAACGCATGGCCCACGTACAGAGGTTTTTTTCGTCAGGTGGATTGAGTTTACCCCAAATACTTTTGGGTACAATGCCGAACATGGCACCGCCGTCTAATTTAAAATAACCGGTATCGAGGGTGGAGATGGTCATGGTTGAGCGTTGTTCGTTGAGCGTTGAGCGTTGTTCGTTGAGCGTTGTTCGTTGAGCGTTGTTCGTTGAGCGTTGTTCGTTGAGCGTTGAGCGTTGAGCGTTGTTCGTTGAGCGTTGTTTGTTGAGCGTTGAGCGTTGTCGAAACGAGCAACGAATAAAAGTCCACATCCTCCCCCTACGAATACCCGATTTTTGATTTTGAGTTGCTCATTTCCTGCTTCAGGGCCCCCATCCGGATGGCTGTTACGGCTGCTTCCACGCCTTTGTTACCGTGTTTACCTCCGGCACGATCGAGGGCTTGTTCTTCATTATTTGGGGTGAGCAAACCAAAAATAAACGGAATGCCGGAAACAATGCCAAGATTGGTCAATCCCAGAGCCACCGCATTGTTAATGTATTCGTTGTGCCTGGTTTCTCCTTCAATGACACAGCCAAGGCAAATGACGGCGTCGAGAGAGTGGCGGGAAGCAATGAGTTTGGCCCCGGTTGGCAGTTCGAAAGAACCCGGTACCTGCACCGTATGTATGTTTGCTTCCAAAGCACCGTGTTTCAGCAAAGTTTCATAACAGCCTTCGTATAAAGCATGAGTAATGTGTGCATTCCACTCGGCCACTACAATGCCAAAACGCATTCCTTCGGCTGAAGGCATGGTGGATTCATCGTATTGAGACAGGTTTTTTAATGCGCTTGCCATTGGTTGGATGTTGGACTTTAGATGTTAGATTTAAGACAGTAGATGTTGGAAATGGACCACTCGTTTTTATGGGATAGTAAAGATGGCATTTTATCATGATAAGCCACCATCTAAGATCTAAAATCTATGATCTAAAATCTGAATAAATCAGTCTTTTTCCCAGAACTTCCATTTAATGCCTTTCCGGCGATTGGGCTTATCAAACTTAAAAATGATGTAGCGAAGGGAAACACCGGATTGAAAATAAACACTTTTTACACCGCCAACAAGGTTAATGGCTGGTTTGAAATCCCAGGACAGGTTGAGTCGGAACAGATTCAGCTCAATGCCCCCGATAAAAGTGACACCCGCCGGGTTTTTATAATCTTCCCCAAACTCAGGGCTTCCAGGGTCATCTGTACGCCAGCCGATATGAGGCCCTGCCCCAATATAGGTATTGAATCTGCGTCCAAGGAAAGGAAAATGTTGCTCGCCAAGCAGGGTCACCATTGCTTCCGAGCGTTTGAACCCAGCCTGAGCAATGGCTTCAATTGTGGTCCGTTCTGCAATGCGTTGCTGAATGGTAATGCCCCAGTCTGTACCAAGACGGACACCGAAAGCAGTATTGTATCGTTGGGAAAAAGCGCTGGAAGCAAACGCTGCCAGAACAATCAAGGTTGCTATTTTTTTCATGTCTTCCGAACGTCAGCAGGTGTTGCGCTATTATGTACCTGCGCTCAAAGTTAACCAACTGTGTCCGAAAAAAAATAACTTTACGTCCACTCAAGCCAACATTTGGCATTTTCAATTCAGATCAACGAATAAATGCAGCTGTTATGAAAAAAACAATCCTTTCAATCGCCCTCTTTGGCATTTGCCTGTTTTCCGTAAACGCGCAGGATAAACCCGACGAAGCCATCAACAAAATCATCCGCAAACATGGCCTCGAGCAAAGTAAGGTGATGGAAACCGCCTTTTGGCTTACCGATGTATACGGGCCGCGCCTCACTGGTTCGCCCATGCTGGATAAAGCAACCAATTGGGCACTGGAACAACTAAAAGCCTGGGGACTGGAGCAGGTTCATACCGAAGCCTGGGGCCCTTTTGGCCGGGGATGGGAACTGAAACATTTTGAAATGCATGCCGTAACTCCTAATTATTACCCCATCCTTGCTTACCCAAAAGCCTGGTCGCCTTCTACAAAAGGCTTAGTCAGTGGTGAAGTCATTTACCTCGAAGCCGACAGCCTGCCACAGTTGGCTCAGTATAAAGGCAAATTACGCGGCAAATTTGTACTCACCGACACCGTAAGAGCTACCAAGGAGTGGTTTGAAGCCCCTGCCGAGCGCCACAATGCCGAAGATCTGCTGAAGATGGCCAATGCGCCTGCACCAACGCCCCGCACCATGCGCAACTTTGGCAGAGACGACAACGATTTCACTACCAAGCTCCGGGAAATGATTTATGAAGAAAAACCGCTTGCCCTGCTGGACCGCAACTTTAAAGGCGACCTCGGAACAGTGTTTGTTGCCGGTGCCCGCTCGAAAGAAGGCAGCGCACGCGACGAAGGCGCCGAAGTACTGCCACAAGCTACCTTGTCGGTGGAACATTACAACCGCATATTCCGGATGCTGAAGGCGGGCATTCCGGTAAAATTGAGCATGGAGATCCAATCTGCCTACACCAATCCTGATGGCATGGAGCACAACGTCATCGCCGAAATACCGGGTACCGATCTCAAGAACGAAATCGTAATGTTTGGGGCCCACCTGGATTCGTGGCAAAGTGCAACTGGTGCCACCGACAATGCCGCAGGTTCGGCAGTGATGATGGAGGTAGCGCGCATTCTCATGGAAACCATCAAAGAAAGTGGTGTTCAGCCGCGCCGGACCCTGCGTCTTGCCCTCTGGACCGGAGAAGAACAGGGGCTACTGGGGTCCATTGCTTATGTCAACCAGCATTTTGCTGAGGTAAAAGGCCGCACCGTGCAATCTCTGAAGCCGGACCAGGCCAATGTCTCTGCTTATTACAACCTGGACAACGGCACAGGGAAAGTCCGGGGTATTTACCTCCAGGGCAACGAACAGGTGAGAGCTGTTTTCCGGCCATGGCTCGATGCATTTAAAGACTTAGATGCTACGACCATAACGATCTCCAATACGGGCGGTACCGATCACCAGTCGTTCGACTCGGCGGGCATTCCCGGCTTCCAGTTCATTCAGGATCCGGTGGCCTACTCCACCCGTACCCACCATTCCAATATGGACAACTGGGATCACCTTGTTGCAGATGACCTTAAGCAGGCCGCTACGGTGATTGCTTCCTTTGTCTGGCATACCTCGCAGCGCGATGAATTGTTGCCCAGGAAAAAACTGGATTTGGGCGAGCCGAAGAAGGAAGCCGGAGGGGGGAATTAGGGATTGGTTACTGGGGATTGGTTAATCAATCCATTTCTAGAAAGGGAAACATGAGGCATCCCAATTTTTTCATGCTCCATTTTTCAGGAGGCCCAGTAGCCACCCTTCGACAGGCTCAGGAAGCATCCTGAGCCTGTCGAAAAATGGTTCCTGTTTTTAGGGGTTAACATTTTTGCAAAAAAGATACAATTTTACACCTACTCCTCCCCTGTCAGCCATTTCTTAAATACCGGCGAGCGCTCCGTACTCACTACGGTATCTAAATCGCAACGCGGAATGAGTTCCAGTTTTACGCGCGATTTGGAATAGGCGTACATTTCCTTGATGGCATTGATGTTGACGATAAATTGCCGGTTGATGCGAAAAAAAGTCTGCGGATCGGCAATTTCTTCTACTTTCTCGAGGGAAATGTCGAGTGGGTAGCGTTTGCCGTCTTTGGCCACCAAAAACGTGATTTTGCTTTCTGTATAAAAATAAGCGGCATCCTGAATGTCCACCACGCGGATGGTTTGCCCCAGTTTGATGAGAAACCGCTTTGAGGCGTCTTTGTGCAGTAGTTTGGTTAGCTCTTTGTAGTCGGTGCGCCATTCTCCCTGCCATTTGCGGTATTTTTCAACTGCTTGTTCCAGTTCCGGCCGCTTGATGGGCTTTAGCAAGTAATCGAGGGCATTTACTTTGAAGGCCTGCAAGGCATACTGGTCGTAAGCGGTGGTAAAAATGACCGGTTTTTCGATTTTGACATGGTTGAAAATTTCAAAACTGGAGCCATCAGCGAGGTGAATGTCTAAAAAAATCAAATCGGGCAAGCCATGGTTGTTCAGCCAGGTCAGGGTAGCTTCAATGCTGTCCAATTCCGCAACGATGTCCATCGTGGGGTCAATTTCCATGATCAGTTTGTGCAACCGGCGCGCGGCTGCTTCTTCATCTTCTATGATCAGAACTTTCATCTTTTACGTTTTTAATCAGAGGAATGCGTACGCGAAAAGCATCCTCTGTTTCTTCAATAATAATTTTGCTGTCGGTGAGTAATTCATAACGCCGGGCGATACTTTGCAGGCCAAAACCAGTTGATTTTTCAGCAGTCATCTTGCGTTGCAGGTTGTTGGAAACGACTAAATAGCGGCCATCCGGGCTAACCGAAATGACGACGTCCAGTTTTTTTCCTTTGCTGATAACGTTGTGTTTTACCGCATTTTCAACCAGCATTTGCAGGGTAAGTGGCGGCAACAAAATGGATAGTTTGGCACTGGCATCGCATTCAATACGAAGGTTGAAATTATGGCCGTAACGCTTCTTCAATAAAAACACGTAGTTCCGAACCAATTCCAGTTCTTCTTCCAATGGAATGACCTCTTTTTCCCGGTATTGCAGGATGCTCCGATAAAAATCGGAAAGGGTTTCTACGTATTCAACCGCCATTGTCGGATTTTCTTCAATGATGGTGATGAGGGTATTGAAACTATTGAACAAAAAATGCGGATTAATCTGGCTTTTCAGAGCTTCGTACTGGCTCTCAATTTTTTCTTTTTTCAATAAAGCAGCCTGTTGCAGACGTTTATCGCGCAAGCGGATGAAATATCTGGCAACCAGCGTTCCAAGTATAAGCATCAAGAGCACAAACCACCAGCGCATCCAGAATGGAGGCAAAATGGTAAAGGTATACCGTACTTCCGGTTCGTCGTCAAAAGCCGCATTTTCTGTAGAGGCCACCACAAAAGTATAATCACCCGGCGGAAGATTGGGATACACCGCCCTCAGGTCAGCCGATTCAATCCAGTCGTGGTTAAATCCTTCCAGTTTATACCGGTACCGTACTGCCTCGGGATCGGTGTACCACAAACCGGTATATTCAAAAACAAGGTTGTTTTGATTGTAGGAAAACCGGTGCTCGGCTTCAAAATCAACAGGATCCAAAAAAATGGAGACATTTTTCAACAAGGTTCGGGGATGAATGGCCAGCGTATCATTGAGGGCACAATACTCAATGATTTGGTTGCCAAAACCCATCCAGACATTGTGCTGATCGTCCGTACAAAAAGCATTCAAATTGGGCTCAGCTTTGGAGATCCCTACTTCATCATCATAATAAATGAGGTGTTTGGTCACGGGGTCCAAAATGTCAATGCCTGCATCATGGGTCAGCAGCAAATCGCCGTGGCTGTTGGCCGCCAAACTCATGATGATCATTTTTCGCAGGCCTTCTTTTACACTTAGCCGCATGAATTGCTGGCCATCGAACTCAAAAATCCCTTCTTTGTCTGTACTGATCCAGATATGGCCGCGGTCGTCTTCTGCAATAGAATACACCGAACCCAGCCTGGTATTTCCGGCGTGGGTATAACTCGTGATTTTTCCGTTCTCCAATACGCTGAGGCCTTTACCGTCGGTGCCAAACCAGGTGCGCCCTTTCCTATCTACAAATGATTTATAGATAAAATTAGCCCCAAGGCCGCTTTCATAGTTCAGGTTATGGAAATCCGGCTCGCCGCCATTAAGTGGATCTCCTTTTAAAACAATAGAAGTTACCCCGCCAAAAGTTGCCAGCCAAAGCTGATCACCAAGTCCGGAAATAGAAATGACGCTGTTTGTGGTCAGTCCTCCTTTTTCGTCAAAATTCCGGATAGCCTTACTTTGAAAATCATAACAATAAACCCCTTTGTCGTAAGTGCCAATCCAGATATGGTGGTAACGATCTTCATAAAGCGAAACAATATTGGCTTTATCGGGAAGGGCTGTTACCCTTGAAAACTGGCTGTCAGCTGAATTTTCGCGTACAAAAAGTCCATTGGGAGTACCTGCCCACAATCGTTTCCGGCCATCTCTGAGCAACGCCTGAATGTTGTCAAACGGAGTGGTTATGTATTCGAAGCGAAGGTTGGCAGAGCAAATCCCTTCTATATTGTTGATGACCCAAAGATTGCCTTCAATATCGCGATGGAGGTCGTAAATTTTGGCGTTCCGGAGTTTTTTTTCACTATCGGAGTTTTTTTTCAAAACCTGATCTTCCAGAGAATAGCGCCACAACCCGTTGCCTTCTGTAGCAATCCACAAATCCCTGTTTTCAAAAAGCGCCATTCCATTGATCACCCCGCTGTCCCAATCCCGGATTGGTCGGGAAAAAGCGTTCGTTTGGGTATTGAAGTAACAAAAACCATGGTCATTCATCCCGATCCAGCAATTTCCCGCAACATCATGAACGATGTCCCGTACAATTTCATCGGGCAGTCCATCGGCTTTGGAGAGATTTTTCACCTGTTTCCTGCCCTGGTTCAGGCTACAAATGCTGATTCCGTTATCCGTTCCCAGCCACATTTTCCCCTGTTTGTCGGGCGAAAGCACATAAATATCATTGCTGGCCAAACCTTCTTCCGTGTCAATATTGTACAGGCGGTTGTTGTGCAGGTAGTAGATTCCTTCACCATAAGTGGCAATCCACAGGACGCCATTCCGGTCTTCCGCAATGCCTCTGATCGGGCTTGCCGGATTGCCCTCTTCGGGTTGCCAGCGTTCCAGCCTGCGGTAATTGTTTAAAAAAAATATAGCGCCATCCTCGTACCCGATCCAAAGCCGCTTTTTACTGTCGTAAAAAATAGCACTTACCTGGTTATTGGTCAGGGAATCAGGTGCCCTGAAAGCCTTAAAACCAATTCCATCATATTGCAGAAGCCCTCTGTTAGATCCGAACCATAAAAACCCGTCAGGCGCTTCATAAACCAACCTTACTTTTGTGTTTTCCAAATCCTCCCCCAACAGGTGACGCCGAAAAAGCGGTTCCTGCGCTTCTGCCGGTTGGAAAACCATCGAAAGAAGGGTCAGAAACAGGAGCCAATGGAATGGTTGAGGTTTCATTCAATTGTTGTTGAAGAAGGGTTTTATACTTTATTTAAGGTTACAGAAATGACCACTTCAATCTCTTCTGCAATTTTCTGAAAAACAATACGCGGAATATCAATATCGTGCTCCTTCAACAAAACCGTAAACCTGGATGCCACCATGATTTTTCCGTTGGCCACCTTAACGGTACTTTTTATGATGCGCTCCTGTTCAATGCCATGAATGGCCAATTTACCTTTGGCACGCACGGTGTATTCGCCATCTTTGGTAAAGTCAGCCTGCTCGATGATTTTGCCGGAAAAAGTCGCATTCGGAAATTTTTCACTTTCCATGTAGTTCTCATTGAAGTGCTCGCGTTGCAGAGCACTGTTGAATCCCTGAAAAGAATTCATCGGTATGCTGAAAGCAAAAGAACGGGAGTCTGTATCTATAATGCCTTTAATTTCAGTAGATTCTGCTTCTATCAACTCCAAAGGTGCATCTGATTTAAAATACACTTTGCCTTGTGAAAGTTTGTAGCGTTGCTGGGCAATTGCAACCATTTGAGTTATGGAAAAAAGAGCAACGATGAAAAAACGCATAGTGGTTCAGTTTGAAACTTTTATGGAAAACGAGCCATACAACAAGATTACGCTGAAAAGGGGAAGAAAAAAGCAAAAAACCGGTTGAGTGGGAAAAATAGTGTGCTGAAACGGAATTTTTCCTTTTGCTTTGCACCAAATTCACGCCATGTCACACCGGTCGCTACAATTGGTTACGCTTTGCATTGGTACCTTGCTGATGGCCGTCAAGTTTACAGCCTGGTGGCTTACCAATTCCAATGCCATTCTTTCCGATGCATCAGAAAGCATCATCAACATTACGGCCGGGTTGTTTGCTTTTTACAGCCTTACCCTGGC
>JABWAJ010000409.1 GCA_013361075.1 Saprospiraceae bacterium
TGCTCAAAGTTTCGGGGGTCATGCCCATCATGGAAGCCAGGTATTGGAGTGGAACAAGGTTAAAAAGTTCCGGATTTTGATCCATCAATTGCAGGTAGCGGGCTTCTGCCGTCAGGTGCAGGTGGGTAAATACGCGTTCTTCAAGGAGAATGAAACAGCGGGCGATAAACAATTTATCCAATTCTGCCCATTTGGGAACAGAAGTGCCAAGGCCCTGATAAGCTTTGCGGTCAATGCTATACAGCTCGCAATCGGTAAGTGCCTGAATATTCCAACGGCCCGGTGTGTCAAAAACAAAACTGGCCAGATCCGTAACAAAATATCCTGCCGTGGAAATCCACTGCGTCACTTCTTTGCCATCGGCATAGCGGTAAATGCGCATCAGTCCGGATCGGATAAAAGCCAGCCGGTCGCAATACTGGTCTTCTTTGAGAAAAAAATCGTCTTTTTTAAGCACCAGAGGCTTGAATTGACGGGCAATTTCCTCAAGATCTTTTGGAGGCACAGGGAAATACGTTTTGATGTAATTATTCAGTTCCTGCATGCGCAATGGTTAGTTTTTGGAAATAATCCGGTGGAGTAAAACAATGCTTTTTTCCTGGTTTTTCGCCTAAAAGTAGTTACTATTGCAGATATAAGCAGTCCCAGCATGTGAAAAACATCATTTATTTCATTCAACTAATTCCACATGAAAAAGCTACACTACCTCTTCGTTTTGATCCTTTTATTCGGTGCACAAATTTCTTTTTCTCAATACTCCGGAGCCAAAGATGGCTTAGCTGTACGCGTTGTTTTACCCAACTACCAGTACCCCATCACAAAAGATTTTCTGGAAGATGATTTTACCTCGGGGATGGAAATTGAATACGTCCGCTCGCTGAACAGCTTCCTGAATCTGGCAATTCCCTTCCGGATCAATCGCGCCGACTTGCCAACCAACGAAACGGGTGGCATCAAAAACGTACCCGCTATGAGTCTGGATGCCTTGCTGCAACTTAAATATTTCAAACCCAGGCAGTTTTTCAACCCTTACCTCTATGCCGGGATCAGTGGTATGTCCGAAAACCTTGACGGGGTCCGACTGGCAGTTCCTGTTGGTGGCGGTTTCGATTTTCGCATTGCACGCCATACCTACCTGACCACAAAAGCAGAATACCGCCTCGGTTTTGAAGACCTGCGCGACCACCTCCAGTTGGGTGCCGGCATCCTTGTCCTGCTCGGAGAAGGCGAAAGCGACGACAAGCCGGCCATGACCGACCGCGATGGCGACGGCATTCCCGATGCGCAGGACCTTTGCCCTGATGTGAAAGGCCTGGCTGCCTTTAATGGTTGCCCCGATACCGACGGCGACGGCCTCACCGACGGCGAAGACCAATGCCCAACAGTAGCCGGTTTGAAAGAATTCATGGGTTGCCCCGACGGGGATGGCGATGGTGTGCCGGATAAAGACGATGCCTGCCCAACCGAAAAAGGATTGGCTTCCAACAAAGGCTGCCCCGTACGCGATGCAGATGGTGACGGCATTGATGATAAAGACGATGCCTGCCCAACTGAAAAGGGGACGCGCGAAACAAAAGGCTGCCCGGATACCGACCGCGATGGCATCGCAGACCGCGAAGACGAATGCCCAACAGCACCTGGCCCCCGACAGTATAAAGGTTGTCCGGATGGCGATGGCGACGGCGTATTGGACAAAGACGACCGCTGCCCAACGGTAGTTGGCCCGGCATCCAACAAAGGTTGTCCGGAGATCAAAAAAGAAGATAAGGAAACGTTGACTTTTGCCATGAAGGCAGTGCAGTTTGAAACCGCCAGAGCAACGCTGAAAAAAGAATCCAATGCCATTCTGGACCAGATTGTGGACATTATGAAACGTTATCCGGCCCATAAGCTGCGCATTAATGGCCACACGGACAGCATCGGCGAAGCGCCGGCCAATCAAACCCTTTCTGAAAAACGCGCCAAGGCCTGCTACGACTATCTCGTTTCAAAAGGCATTGCCGCCAACCGCATGTCGCACGCGGGCTACGGCGAAAGCCAGCCCATTGGTGACAATCGCTACAAGGATGGCCGCGAGAAAAACCGGCGGGTAGAGTTTGATTTGTACATTGAATAGCGGTGGCTGGCTCTAGCCGGCAAACCTTGAGTGATAAGCTGGCAGGAAGCAAGAGGCAAACTGGCAAATTCGCCGGTTTGCCTCTTGCAAATTTGCCCCTTACTAATTTGATTAATTCTTCAAATCCTCAAATCTCCAAATCCCCAATTCCTTCCCTATATTTGCAGCCATGAATGAAAGAATACTCATCCTCGATTTCGGATCACAATACACCCAGCTCATTGCCCGCCGGGTGCGGGAGTTGAATGTTTACAGCGAAATTGTCCCATACAATAAAGTACCGGCGAGTTTCGACGGCATCAAAGGCATCATCCTCTCGGGCAGCCCGTTTTCGGTTACTGACGACAATGCACTGCACGCCGACCTCGATAAACTTATTGGAAAAATCCCGGTGTTAGGAGTCTGCTACGGGGCCCAATACGTTTCCCAATACTACGGCGGCAAAGTACAGCGCTCCAACAAGCGCGAATACGGAAAAGCCAACCTCACCCGCATCCACCAAAACGACCCGCTGCTGCATGGTGTGCCCGTTGGTTCCCAGGTCTGGATGTCGCATGGTGACACCATTGAAAGCATCCCGGCGCAATTCGAGTTACTGGCCAGCACCGACAGTGTGGAAGTAGCGGCATTTCGCTCGAAAACGGGCACTTTTGGTGCACCCCTGTACTGCATCCAGTTTCATCCGGAGGTTACCCATAGCATCCACGGCGAAATGTTGATCCGCAATTTTGTCAGCGACATTTGCGGGTGCACCGGCGACTGGACACCGGTTTCCTTCATTGAGCACACGGTAGAAGAATTGCGCAACCTTATTGGTGAGGAAAAAGTACTGATGGGCCTTTCCGGCGGCGTAGATTCTTCTGTTGCTGCCGTTTTACTGCACCATGCCATAGGCGACCGGCTGTTGTGTTTTTTTGTGGACAACGGCTTGATGCGGAAAAACGAATACGAAGAAGTAATGTCATCTTACCTCGGCCTTGGCCTGAACGTAGAAGGTATTGATGCAAAGTCAAAATTCTGGAGCGCGCTTGAAGGTTTAAGCAAGCCCGAAGACAAACGCAAAGCCATTGGACGGGTATTCATTGAGGTTTTTGAAGAAGAAGCCGAGCTGCATCCCGATATGGCCTGGCTGGGTCAGGGTACTATTTATCCGGATGTTATCGAATCAGTTTCCGTCCATGGCCCTTCGGTTACCATCAAATCGCACCACAATGTAGGCGGTTTGCCGGAACACCTGAAGTTGAAAATTGTTGAGCCTTTGCGCATGCTCTTCAAAGATGAAGTGCGCAAGGTTGGTACTGCGTTGGGCATTCCACAAGCCATCCTGGGGCGGCACCCCTTCCCCGGGCCAGGCCTCGGTATCCGCATTCTTGGTGCAGTGACGCCGGAAAAAGTAACCCTGTTGCAGGAAGCTGACGCTATTTACACCAATAACCTGAAAAAATTTGGATTGTACGATAAAGTGTGGCAGGCAGGCGCCATCCTGCTGCCAGTCTATTCTGTTGGCGTGATGGGCGACGAACGCACCTACGAACAAGCCATTGCACTGCGTGCAGTAGATTCTATAGATGGTATGACTGCTGAGTGGAGCAGGCTGCCTCACGACTTTTTAGCCACCGTTTCCAGCGAGATCATTAACCAAATTAAAGGAATTAACAGAGTCGTTTATGACATCAGCACCAAACCTCCTGCAACGATTGAATGGGAATAACATAGCCTGGGTGCTATTGTTTTTTCTGCTACCGGCTTTCTATTCCTGCGAAGCGCTGAAACCAATTCAGAGCGGCACGGATACTACCAAAGCAGATCCTAAAAAGGACCCGAAAACGGAGGTCAAGAAGGATCCGACTCTGGAAGAAATCCAGGGGCGCAAGCGCTATGACCCCGAAACGAAACGTTGGGTTTACGTCGAATATGCGCCGACGGAAAAAATGGATACCATCATCTGGAAAGAAATCCCGGCAGGAAGCGTAAACGTCATTACTGGCGAAGATACCGGAGAAAATGCCGATATTTTTGATCCCGGCGATCCCAAAGAGGAAGGACAGTTTGGCACTCAGTTTTTTTCTTCCTACAATGTTGCCGTGGCACTTCCTTTCCTGACCGATAAGTTTGATGCAAAAGTCGGAACGATTCACGAACACTCCTACTGGGCCATCCAGTTTTACAGCGGTTTAAAAATGGCACTTGACGACCTTACTGCTGAAGACATTCGGCTCAATGTCAGTGTCATAGACACCAAAGAATCAAACGAAACGGCGGTTCAATCGCTGGTACGCATCAATCCTGACCTGAAAAAAGCACACCTCATCATCGGCCCTTACCGGCGTGATAATGTTCGTGTCATGGCTGAATTTGCAAAAACATCCGACATTACTCTTGTGTCGCCTGCAAGTGCAGCATCCGGCCTGTCTGCAAGCAATCCGAATTACATCCAGGTAAATCCAACCCTGGAATCGCATTGCGCCTCCATAACCCGCCATGCCCTGCAACATTACAGCCCAGGAAAAATTGTACTCGTCAGCCGGAACGAAACCGCCGAATCTTCACGTTTGGCCTATTTCCAGGCAGAATTTGCAGGCAGAAAAAATACCCGCGATACCTCCCGTTTGCGCGAACTGATCATCAACGACAATACCGCCGATCTGGCAAGAACAAACCTGCTTTCGTACGTCAGCCAGGACGATACCACCGTTTTTATTGTGCCTTCCTGGTCGGATGAAACGTACATCTACTCCCTGTTGCGAAAAATTGACCTTGTCCGCAATCCATACAACCACATCGTCGTTTACGGTATGCCCCAATGGATGCAATACGAACGCGTAGATTATGAATATTACGAAAAACTGAACGTCCATGTCAGCAGCAGCAGTTACATCAATATGTTGGACCCCCAAACACAATTGTTCCGCCAGCGGTATTATGACCGTTATGGGACCGTGCCAACGGAAGATGCGTTTATTGGCTACGACCTGATGCTGTACTTTGGTCGCATGATCCACAAACATGGCACTAAGTTTCAGTATTTTATCGATACAGAATCTTCAAATGCCCTGCATACGCGCTTCCAGTTTCTACCGATTGAAGCGAATGCTGCTCAGCGAACCCGGATGACCGTTATTGACCGTTTTGAAAACAAATACGTTAACATTCTGGAATTCAAAGATTACCAGTTTCAGCTTTCTGAGTAAAATGATTTATTTTTCATGAAAAAGATCATACTCCCACTGTTATTGTGGATGGCCGCGACGGCAGCTGCGTTGGCAAACAACGGCGATGAAGGTGGCTATCAGATTAAAATCAAAATTAACGGCTATGAAAAAG
>JABWAJ010000410.1 GCA_013361075.1 Saprospiraceae bacterium
CCTTTCGGCAAATACCAGATGTGTATGACCGATACTTTTCGCAACCATGCGGTCGTGTTGAAAGATCAGGATTTTGTGGTCATTGACCGGAAGGAAATGGTCTTGTACCAGGTTTTTAAATACGACAATGGCCCGGATTTTTCTGTGGATGGCCTGTTCCGGATTGTAAAAGACGGAAAAATCGGGTACGCAGATGCCAAAACATATGCGGTTGTGATTCAGCCCGGCTTCGACTGTGCTTTTCCTTTTGAAAATGGCCTCGCCCGGGTGAGCAACAATTGCAAAACCGAAAAGCAGGGGGAGCACAGCATTTGGACCAGCGACGATTGGAAGACAATTGACAAAAGCGGAAAAATTATCCAGTAAATTCAATTAATCCTCCAAACTCTTGAGCGCCACCGTCTTCCTACTCACACCGCCGTTTACCCAACTCAATACGCCGTACCCTGCGACAGCTTATCTAAAGGGTTTTTTAAATACCCGCAACATCACGGCTCATCAGGCTGATTTGGGCATCGAGGTCATTCTGGCGCTTTTTTCCCGCCAAGGGCTGACGCACTTGTTTGCACACCTTCATGAGCAGCAGCCTCCCTTATCGGAAAACGCGCTGCGCATGGTGGCCCTGCAAGACCACTACATCCACACCATTGACGAAGTCGTGTCGTTTCTGCAGGGGAAAAACCCGACCCTGGCGCACCTGATTTGTCAGGAGGATTTTTTACCCGAAGCTTCCCGGTTTGAGCAGTTGGACGACCTGGAATGGGCGTTCGGCGCGATGGGCACCCAGGACAAGGCCAAACATTTGGCCACGCTGTATCTGGAAGACCTTTCCGACCTGATCACGGAGTGCGTGGATCCCCATTTTGGCTTCAGCCGGTATGCGGAGCGGCTGGGGCGTTCGGCCAATAGTTTTGACGAATTGTACGAGCACCTGCAAGCGCCCTACACCTACGTTGATGCCTTACTGGTTGCCCGCCTGAAGGAGTACATGGCCGAAATCACGCCAAAATTAGTCTGCATTTCTGTGCCGTTTCCCGGCAATTTGTACAGCGCCTTTCGCTGTGCGCAATGGATCAAACAACACTGCCCCGGCGTAAAAACAGCCATGGGAGGCGGGTTTGCCAATACCGAACTGCGCTCGCTTTCCGAACCCCGGGTCTTCGAGTTTTTTGATTTCATCACCTTAGACGACGGCGAAGCGCCCATCGAACACCTGGTGGAACACGTAGCCGGAAAACGCCCCGTGGAGCTGCTCAAACGGGCCTTTGCCCTGGTCGGCGACAAGGTGGAATACTTCAATTTCAGCCTCAGCCCCGACTACAAACAGGCAGAAACCGGCACGCCCGATTACAGCGACCTGCCCCTCGACCGCTACATTTCCGTGCTGGAAGTGGCCAACCCCATGCACCGCATGTGGAGCGACGGCCGCTGGAACAAACTCACGATGGCCCACGGCTGCTATTGGGGAAAATGTACGTTTTGCGACATCTCCTTAGACTACATCAAAGTCTATGAACCCGTCGCGGCCCAACTGCTCTGCGACCGCATGGAAACGCTGATTGCACAAACGGGCCAGAACGGCTTCCATTTTGTGGATGAAGCCGCCCCGCCCGCCCTCATGCGCGCTTTGGCCTTAGAAATTATCAAACGCAAACTCACTGTGGCCTGGTGGACCAATATCCGGTTTGAAAAAAGCTTCAGCCGCGACCTCTGCCAATTGCTGAAAGCTTCGGGGTGCATTGCTGTGTCCGGCGGGCTGGAAGTGGCCTCCGACCGCCTGCTGGCCCTCATTGACAAAGGCGTAACGGTAGCACAGGTGGCCCGGGTGACCCGCAATTTTACGGAAGCCGGCATCCTCGTCCACGCTTATCTGATGTACGGTTTTCCGACCCAAACGGCGCAGGAAACCATAGATTCGTTGGAAATGGTGCGCCAGTTGTTTGAACTGGGCGTCATTCAGTCGGGTTTCTGGCACCAGTTTGCCATGACGGCGCACAGCCCTGTGGGCATGTACCCCGAAAAATTTGGCGTCGTACGCGAAAACCTGGCCGAAGGCACCTTTGCCAACAACGACCTTGTGCACCGCGACCCTACCGGTGCCGACCACGACCGCTTTAGCTACGGCCTGAAAAAATCGCTGCTCAACTACATGTACGGCATCTGCTTCGAATACCCGCTCCAGGATTGGTTTGATTTTAAAGTGCCACGCACGAAAGTGCCGCCCAACTACATCGAAATGGCGCTGCTGGAAGGCGAATCGGAGCTCCTTAAACCCACCGCTAAAATCGTATGGCTGGGCGTTGTGCCATCGGTCAGCTATTTCACCAAAGCCAAAAAAGGGCAGTCGTGGGACATGGCGACGCTGTCATTTTACACCAAAAAAGAAACCCTCGACATCAAACTCGACAAAGTCCAGGGCGATTGGCTGGCGGGCTTGTTGCCGGAAATCGCTCCGGCTTCCGGAAAGTTGTGGACGTTTCAGGAGGTGCGGGAGCATTATGAGGCAGCGGGGTTAGACGGGTTTGAAGCGTTTTGGTATGGAAAGGGGGTGACGAGATTGAAAGAGATTGGGTTGTTGGCAGTCTGAAGCGGAGTGTTGGCTTTGCGTGCCGTTTTTTATTTTTTGAGGGTAAGGAAATTTTTTAAAAACAATTTTGACCTGCGTTGGATTTTTCGTGGTAGTCAATCAGCCTTGTATAAAAAAAAATTGCCTTATCCTCGCTCAAACGTAAGTTCGGCGTAGCCAATCAGGAAATCCCGAACAAGCTCTTGGCCGTTATGATTTTCATCGCGCGATCACGAATGTTGTATGTGCCTTTTGACTACCTAAATTCAGCTGAAACACATAAAATCCATTGGGTAGTTCGGTAGAAATACTTTTATCCGGATGATAAATCCCTGACGAAACAACTCTTCCAAACATATCAATTACCGAATATTTTAATTCAGCATGTTGAGTCGTGAATTGTTTTAGTGAAAGGTTAAATGTTCCGGAATTTGGATTTGGAAAAACATTTATAACCTGATTATTTTCTATGGCAGCATCCTTTACAAATGTAGCAATGATGTTGTCGTTTGGGTTGTAAAGATTAGGGGCAGTATAATAAGCCAGAATGGCGCTTTCATTTTGCGGTGCTGAATTTCCCCATGGTGTAACATGAATTACAGGAAGATTATTCCCAATGGCATTACCTGAGATATCTGCTTTTTGGCGGCCAACACAAATTACTCCGGTCGCTGTTTTGTAAACTCCAAATAACTCTGTGTTATCGCCGCCTGCCTGAGTGAGGGTGTCCCATACTCCCACAACAAGGGATGAATATTTCGGAACATGAAACTGGTCGTCATAAACACGAACAAAACTATTCCATGCACTCTGCCCGCCATAGATTGGTTTCACCATTTTCTGATAGGCATTTTCAGTAGTGATGGTTCTTCTGCCCACCGACATCACCACCACATCGCCACTGCTTGTAACTTTCATATTGTTTTTTACAATTCTGGTTGTGTTTACATCGGGCCAACCTGTATTGGGGTCAGGCCATCCGTCAAGGTTGGGGTCCGGGTGAGGAGTTCCAAGCCCACCGGTTCCTTCAGCAAGTTCAGCCATGTAAGTTGAATTGGTGATGGTGCCGTCACTCAACTGAAGTTTTCCAAGCCAGGATTCGTGAATGTTTCCGTTTGTGCCGGTGAACTGATTTTGAAATCCATAAGCACCTGTATTAGATGCAATTGTATTTCCTTCCCAAAAATTTTCATCCCAGTTTCCATGTGCTCTTCCTCCGACAACTAACTTATTGTTCGTGTAGTCAATGGCAAGCGCATCAACATACTGGTCAGGAACGGAGCCGGTGGTATCCCCCTCAGCAGTTATTTCATGATACAATCTACTCCACCACAACATACTTCCTGAATCGTCGAAGGCAATTACAGCAGGTTCAAAATCGGGTGAGTTCAATGGGTTGTAATACGATTTAAAATTCATTCCGAGGTAAACATGATTGTCGCGCCTGTCAATGCAAATGCAACTTCCTCCCCAGACGGGACTGCCCGATGCATAGGAGTAGCCATTGTAACCGGGCCCCGTTGCAGTCGGGCTACTGGGGTCGCAGGGAGAATTAAATAAAAAATCGGCGGGCCACTTTCCTTTTTTTGTTCCGCCATTTCCATCGGGAAGTATGGAATCAAAATCTGTTGTTGTCCACGAACGCAATTCGCAACGGCCAGTAATCTTCAAAACAATTCCACTGTAATTTACCGAATCACTGCTGCCAAGTGGGTTGAAAGATGCAGGTGTTCCTTTCCATTCCGTTCCGTTGGTGAGCCAATGCGTGCGCCAATTCTCCACCGTCATTCGCTGTCCGTTTTGATTGAGGCAGTATACCGCACTCCAATCATAACCATGTGCTTCTCCGCTGATGTAGTAAATCCTTCCATCACTTGTAACATCCCACGGATGATAATCTTTCGGACCTGACTTTGCCCACACGACATGAACCCAATCAAGGGATGATGGAGTACCATTGATGAAATTATGATTGAGCTTTGCAATGATGTACCCGCCATTGTTGGCACCAATGTCAGCAGTGTTGCAACTGATGTAAAGGTCGCCGGTAGGGGTGTAAGGCTGCGAATTGGTTTTAAGGAAACGAATATCTTCAACAGCGCCTCGGGGGAAATGAATTACCTGCAAAATGGTTTGAAGGTCGCTTGATAAATGCAGTATGAATCCGTAACGATTTGTTCCGAGCGCATTCGGAATGGAAGCTGTATAAGTTAATTGCGTTTGCGGTGCAGCACCTGCCCAGGTTAAATCATCAGCGTAACCTGTTACGAGAAAAGTGCCATCCGTAATTTGCATGACATCATAGAAAGTTTCCTTGCCGCTTCCACCAGCATAAGTTACTATATTGCTTTGAGCAAAAAGTTGGCTTGCAAGAGCTGCAAAAAGAAAAGAAAGAACCTTTTTTGCCATGATGAATTGGATTATTAATGTTCTGTTGTTTAATAGATTACAACTACCAGTCCATTGTGGCCAATACGATATTGTAAGCTATTTTTATTCATCCCATTTACTTTCACGTTCAATGTAATACCAGGGTATGTAAATAACCCAGGCAATACCGTGGTTATACAGGTGTTTTAACAAAAGCAAGGATACCATTCCCGAATTGGCTTCGATGGTTTACCTGTGTTCGAATACAGGGGGGTGTAAATTCGGCTGAAATACACTCCCTTGTTTCGGGCTCGGTAATTCACCTCCATAATTTGCAAGCTTTTCGCTCGTAAAATACGAATCCTTGTAAATAAAAACAAGGCGTTTTGACGCTAAGAGCTTGTTCGGGAATTCACTAATTGGCTACGTTCGGCAAATTTTATTTTATACTGCGTTGAATTTTTTCATCATAGCTGCCGGCTATGTCTGCA
>JABWAJ010000411.1 GCA_013361075.1 Saprospiraceae bacterium
AAAAACCCGGAAGTGCTGGTATCATTGGGCTGGTTGCACAACAACACAGGGCAGTACGCGCTTAGTGACAGTGCCTTTACCCTGGCCGTAAAGGCTGCGGAACCTTTTAAAAAAGTAGAAGTAGTTTATTTGTCGTGGGCGGATGCCAAGTTTATGCGGGACAGTGCCGATGCTGCCCTGAAGCTGGTAAAACTGGCAGCAGGAACCGATTCAGAAAGTGCAGAGGGGTACGTTGCCAAAGCCACTGCGCTGTTGCTGCAAAAAGATACGACGGCTGCATATCAGGCAGCACTGCAGGGGTTGGAACTGGATCCGGAAAATATGAACGCGTTGATTATGGTGACCAGGGCTGAGTTCGGGATTCTGAAAAACTATGCTTCCGTCATCAACAGGGTGCAGGGTATCCGGTTCAAACACTCAGGCCACGATCAGCAAATCATGCTGCAAAATTTGCAGGCGATGTCCTACAATATGCTGGGGAAGCACGACTCCGCTTTTGCTGTGATCCAGCGCACCATTGCCATCAATCCCCAGGCAGCCATCCCTTATACAACATTGGCGGAAACCCATGCATTTCAGGGCAATACGGAAGGTTTTTATGCCAATCTTGAAAAGGCCTTCAGGTTGGGGTTTCAACTTCGTTTTTTGGACGTAAAAGAAGAACCCTACCGGCGTTTTGTAAATACGCCGCGTTTCAAAAAGCTGGTGGAGCAATATAAACTCAGCGGTTAGCCTTTGTTTTTATGCCGGGCTGCCCACGTTTCCAGGATTTCCAGCGCTTTTACCACGCGGTTGGCTTTAGCATCCAGGCTTTTAACTTCCGTAAGGTATTGGGCGATCCAGCGTTTGGAGGAAGGCGGGCATTTTTCATAAGCAGCTTTTGCCACGGGATTTTGGTCAAGTTCTTCTTCAAAATAGTCGGGAAGTTCCACCACCTTATACGTTTCATCCGGTTCCATTTCAACAATCACCGGGCTGCCCAACCCTTTTCCGATGCGCCTGCGCATGTCCGCATTGGTGACAATGAAATACCCGCCGTGGCCATCCGACAACAGGGTACGCTGAAAAGGGACGCCATCAATAAGGCCGCGCACATCGAAACGGGTTTTCGCGCCAAGCGCCTCAACGACCTCAGGTGGCACCATCACGATTTTCCAGATTCCATTTTCATTGAAATTGGTGATGGAAGATTCAAAGCGGAGCATACCCGTTAAAAGCTGTCTACAGCAGCGTAAGCGTCAATGACTGCCTGCTCACCTGCTTTATCGGGTCTGGAATTGCCGTGTTCCATGCCCAGAACGCCTTTAAAGCCTTTGCTGTGGATGTGTTTGAAAATATTTTTGTAATTGATTTCTCCGGTTGTCGGTTCCTTGCGACCGGGGTTGTCGCCGATTTGGAAATAAGCAATTTCGGACCAGGCCAGTTCTATATTGGGAATCAGGTTGCCTTCCGTAATCTGTTGGTGGTAGATGTCGAAAAGGATTTTGCAGGCAGGGCTGTTGACCGCGCGGCAAATTTCGAACGTTTGGCCTGCTTTGGTAAGGAAAAGGCCCGGGTGGTCGCGGAAATTGAGGGGTTCCAGGACCATGGTCAGGTTGTGAGGTTCCAGGATGGCGCTTGCCTGACGCAAGGATTCGACCACGTTGGCCGTCTGGTAGCCCATGTCTAAGCGCAGGTCTAAAAAGCCCGGCACCACCGTCATCCAGGTTGCATTGACCCGCTTGGCAACCTCTACAGATTCGCGGATGTGTTGTAAAAACTCTTCGCGCCATTCTTTTTTTCCGGAAGCGAGGTTAGGGTCGTTCCAATAGATTTTATGGGCTACAAAAACACCCATTTGGATGCCGAGTTTGGCCATGGTTTCGCCCATGCGTTTCTGGAGATTAACCTCGCGGTTTTTCATGTCATTGTCTTCAAAAGCAGTAAATCCCTGATCGGCCATAAACTTCAGCTGGTCGATGGGGTCTTTGCCTGCAAGGTTTTCAAACATGCCGAGGTGGGGTGCATACCGGAGTTTGAAAGTGTGTTTGCCGATGGAAGTGGCAGAGCTGGCATTAGCAGCCTGCAAGGTTCCGGTAGCTGCAGCTGCAGTGGCTATGATGCCGGATTGGACAAAGGTTCTTCGTTTCATAGAATGGTTAAATTAGCGAGACCTGACAAAGATAATTGCCTAAGTGAAAAAATTCCGGGTTTTTGTCTTATTTAGGGCCGTGTAAATCCGCAGAGCAGGAACAACCTCGCGGCTTATTGTCAAAACCATAACTCATCAGCATGTCTGCAGGAATACTTTTTTCGTTTGTGATCGGCTATTTTGTGGTGCTGTTGTTTGTTGCCTGGTACACCTCCCGCAATTCTAACAACGATACTTTTTTTATTGGCAACAAAAACAGCAACTGGATGCTGGTGGCTTTCGGGATGATTGGCACCTCTTTGTCGGGGGTTACGTTTGTCAGTGTTCCGGGTGGGGTAGGTGACGTAGCGGGGGGAGCCTTCAAGGGGTTTGCCTACATGCAGGTCACTTTTGGATACCTTATTGGTTACTGTGTCATTGCTTTTGTGTTGTTGCCGTTGTATTACCGGCTCAACCTCACCTCTATTTACAATTACCTGCAGCAGCGTTTTGGCAATGTGGCGTATAAAACGGGTGCTTTGTTCTTCATCATCAGCCGTACGGTGGGTGCTACGGCGAGGCTTTATTTGGTGATCAACATCCTGCAGTTTTTCATTCTTGACCGCATGGGGGTTCCTTTTGTGGTAACCACTTTTTTTATCCTGCTGATGATCCTGCTCTACACTTTTGAGGGCGGCGTAAAAACCATCGTGTATACGGATACGCTGCAAACCTCCCTGATGGTAGCCGGATTAATCGTTTGTGTCATTTACATCCTGAATAACTTAGGCATCAGCGGTGGGGAAGCACTTGCTCAAATGAGCGACCGGGGGTATCTCAACATCTTCAATACAGATGTGAACAGCAAGGGTTTCTTCCTTAAACAGATCATTGGAGGGGCCTTTATTGCCATTGCCATGACGGGGCTTGATCAGGAAATGATGCAGAAAAACATCAGTGTAAAAAAACTGGGCGATTCTCAGAAGAACGTCATGACCATGGCTTTGGTGCTGGTGGGTGTTTTGTTTCTTTTCCTGATGCTTGGCGGGTTGCTTTACCTCTACGCCACTTCCAAAGGTGCCGTTTATACAGATGTGGAAGTGGGAGGGAAAATCGTGAAGCAGCTAATGATAGCAGATCCGTCGGGCAATGGTGAAACCATCAATGTGATTGGTGATAAGCTGTTTCCTTCTGTGGCGATCAACTTTTTGCCGCCGGCCATCAGCATCATCTTCATCATTGCGTTGATTTCTGCTTTGTTTCCCAGTGCGGATGGCGCTTTAACGGCGTTGACGTCTTCTTTTTGCATTGACTTGCTCAACCTGAGGGAGCGCACGGACCTGGACGAAAACGCCAAACGCCGTACCCGGCTTACGGTGCATTTCACATTTGCGTTTGTGTTTATGGCCTGCATCATGGTTTTTTATGTGTTGAACAACAACAGCATCATTGACGTCATCCTCGACCTGGCGGGCTATACTTACGGGCCACTGCTGGGGCTGTTCTCTTTCGGCATCCTTACAAAAAGACGGATTGACAACACGATGATCATTACCCTGATCTGTTTGGCAGCGCCGGTTGTTTCTTATTTGCTTGCAAAAAATGCAAAGGATCTTTTTGGTGGTTACCAGATCGGGATTGAACTGTTGGTCATCAATGGTTTGCTGACCTTTCTGGGGCTTTGGGCCATTTCTCATAAACCCCGGCCTGCGGATGCGCCGTAAACCCGGTTTTATGTATATCATTCGCCGCGGTTTATCGAAATAAATGGCGCTGTTGCAACGGGATGCCTACTTTCGTCATTCTGTTTGAACCATTAATGCCGCCGTTTTATGAACCTCCGGGAAAATATCAAAATTGCGTTGCGCTCGGTGCGCTCCAACTGGCTCCGCGCCATCCTCACGCTGCTGATCATTGCCTTCGGCATTATGGCGTTGGTGGGCATTCTGACGGCCATTGACAGCGCCATTTACTCCCTTAGCAGTAACCTTTCCTACCTTGGTGCCAACACCTTTGATGTAGATCCGAAAGGCGAAGGTTCGGATGGCCACCGCGGCGGAAGGCGCGAAAAGCAGGGCCAGCCGATCAGCTACAAGCAGGCCATTGCGTTCAAAGAGCAATTCAACTTCCCGGCGCGGGCTTCTGTTTCGATCAACTGCACAGGAACTGCCGTCATCAAATACGGCGATAAAAAAACCAATCCCAACGTACTCATTTTCGGGATTGATGAAAATTACCTCGAAGCAAAAGGCTTTGACCTGGAACTTGGCCGGAATTTCACCTTGCGCGAGGCACAGGGCGGCGGCAACATTACCATTATTGGGAAAGATGTTGTCAAAGACTTGTTTAAAGGCAAAGCGGATAAAGCGATGAACTCCGTGATTTCAGCAGGCAACATCAAACTGCGAGTGGTGGGCGTTCTGAAAAGCAAAGGCTCCAGTATGAACCAGAGCGAAGACCGCCGCATTCTCATTCCCCTGCAAACCGGAAAGCGCTATTACGGCTCGCAGGATGAAAATTACAACCTGCTCGTGGCGGTCAACGATGCCAACCAGATTGACCAGGCCATTGCGCAGGCTACCGTGGTGCTGCGCAATGTGCGTTCGTTGAAAGCTTCTGAAGAAAACGATTTTGAGATTTCCAAAAGCGACGGTCTCATCAGCATCATCAAAGACAACACGCAATATTTCCGGTGGGCGGCGGTTGGTATTGGCCTCATTACTCTCGTAGGTGCTGCGATCGGCCTGATGAACATCATGCTCGTTTCCGTAACCGAACGCACCCGCGAAGTCGGCATTTGCAAAGCCATTGGGGCTACGCGCCGCAGCATCATGATCCAGTTTCTTACCGAAGCGGTTGTGATCTGCCAGTTGGGCGGCATCCTCGGCATCATCCTTGGTGTGTTGATCGGCAATGTGGTGACCCTGCTCATGGGGGGCGCCTTCCTTTTTCCCTGGCTCTGGATCACGATTGCTGTGATTACCTGTACGGCAGTGGGCTTGATTTCGGGGCTGTATCCGGCACTGAAGGCGGCCCGGTTGGATCCGATTGAGTCCTTGCGGTATGAGTGACCTTCAATCGTCTGGAAATCACCTCAGCACTCAACCAATATCCTGCCGTGTCAAAACGGCTTGCTACTAACGAACCGGTTGCTAAGCACGGTTCGTTAGTAGCCCATTCAGCTCATCAATCCCTGTTCTTTCAAAATGCGGATAACCTCTTTTTCGGTGATCCCGGCGACAAGGGCTATGGTAGGTAGATCAAGCCCGAGACGGTAAC